>JAEZHR010000386.1 GCA_023416415.1 Pseudomonadota bacterium | reverse complement strand
CGGCCGCGGCGCCGCCGCTGGTGCTGCTGTCCTCTTCTTCCTCGTCTTCGTCCTCGTCTTCCTCGTCGTCCGCGTCTTCGTCGTCATCGGACGCCGCTGCGCTTGCAGCGTTTGAACCCGAATCTTCCGGTGCGTTCGGGTCGACCAGGCCGTCGACGATTTCGTCAATCTTGATTTCGTCGCGTGCGATGCGGTCGGCAGCGCCGAGAATTTCAGCGATCGTCGTCGGGCAGGCGGAAATCGCCTGGATCATGTCCTTCAGGCCTTCCTCGATGCGCTTGGCAATTTCGATTTCGCCTTCACGCGTGAGCAGCTCGACCGAACCCATCTCGCGCATATACATGCGCACCGGATCGGTAGTGCGGCCGAAATCCGAGTCCACGGTCGACAGCGCTGCTTCGGCGGCGGCATCCGCGTCGTCATCGGTGGCGGCGGAAGCCACGCTGTCGGACAGCAGCAGGGTCTCGGCGTCGGGCGCCTGTTCATAGACCATGATGCCCATGTCGGTAAAGGTACCGATGATGCCTTCGATGGCTTCAGGGTCGACGATGTTGTCGGGCAGGTGGTCGTTGATTTCCGCATTGGTCAGGAAACCACGATCCTTGCCGAGCTTGATGAGCGTCTTGAGCTTCTGGCGGCGCTGTTCGATTTCCTCTTCGGAGGACTCGGTGTCGGAAGCGAAGGCGTCCTTGAGCAGGGCGCGTTCCTTGGCCTTGCGATCGCGCGCGCGCGCTTTGTCGGCGGCCTTCAGTTCGGCGCGCTCAACTGCGTTCAGCGCGGCGATTTCATCGTTCTCCGGCTGGAAATCCTTGGGCTTGCGGCCGCGACGGCCAGGCACCTTCACGCCCGGCAGCACGTAGCCGGAAGTGTCGATGGCAGCGAGGGCGGCAGCGTCGGTGGTCTGACTGACCGCCATCACCCTGGAATCGGTTTTCGGTTCGGCCTTGGCTGGCGCATTATCCGCCTTGGCAGCCTTTGCTTCGGTTTTCTTGGTCACGGGTACTTTCAGTTTCTCGGGAGCCGTCGCAGCGGCTCGGGATGAGGGTTTCGCTCTTGGTGCAGCCGCAGTTGCGGTCGGTTTTGCGGTCGCCTTCGCTGTCGACTTCACGGCAGGCGCCTTCGTTGCGACAGGGGTGACTGCTTTTGCCGGGGCTTTGGTTGGAGTCCTGACCCCGCTCGCCGGTTTCGCGGCAGCGGCCTTCTTCACGACAGGCTTTGCCATCGACTTGCCGGAGGCGACTTTAGTTGCAGCAGCCTTCGTTTTTTTTGTGGAAGATGTCGCCGACAGTGTCTTTTTTGCGGGTTTTTTCATTGCGTTTGCCTAGGAATCAATCCAACCGGTTGCCCTCTTGCGCTGGTGAAGTGCGCCTTGATGGAGCCTGTACTCAGAAACGGCTCGGCATTCGCCCGCGCGACATTCTTTGCCTCGATCGCCCGTCGGCCTTTTCGCCGAAGATGCTTTCATGGCTGCATCACCCATCTCCCGCAGCTCACGGGACATGTCCGACACATCCTAAGGCATTGAATCAAAAGCTTTTGATGATAGCACAGCGAAGCAACATTTTCCGGCGCTCATCTTGCCAGACTGGCATGCGCGCCATTCGTGCAGCCTCCGCCCTGCCTGCAACGCACCATCTTTCGACCTAGGTCTGACGCCGGAGTTGCTCCTGCTCCTGCATCAGGGCCCGATAGCGCGCGCGCGCTTCGTCCGTGCCCAGCCCGCCGGCTGCCAGGTGCTCCATCTCGGTGCGCACCACCTGCAACCGCATCTGGCGGACCGCGCCGGCCAGTTCGAGCGCCGCTGCATCCGGGTCGGATTCGCCCTCGGCTGCGATTTCCGCGACAAGCGCGTCAAAATCGCCGCCGGCCTCACGCAGCTGCTCGGCCAGTGCGGCAAAGCTGGCATTCTCGCCAAGGGCGCGACAGGCTTCGACCAGCCGGCGCAGCATCTCGGCGTTGTCGGGCGCCAGCCGGGCCGCACTGTCGAGCGCAGCCTCATCCATGGCGCCGGCCAATGCGGGGTGCGCCAGCAACAAGCGCATGGTCTGCCGCTCCAGCCCCATCGGGGCGCTGCGTCTGGCCTTCGGTGGTGCAATCTTCGCGCGCGCCACCGGCTGTGACAATTCGAACAGCGCCTCCAGCTCGGCTGGAGAAGTCTGCGTTACCTGTGCAAGGCTGCGCACCAACTGCCAGCGCAGAGCCGACGCCGGCATCGCCTGCAGCAATGCCTTGGCTTCGAACTGCGCGTTCGCCCGACCTTCGGCGGTGCCGAGATCCTTGTCTCGCGTCACTTCGGCAATCAGGAATTGCGACAGCGGCATCGCGTCGCGCACCTGTTGCTCGAAGGCATCGGCACCATGCGCGCGCAGGAAACTGTCCGGGTCATGCTCGGCAGGCAGGAACAGGAACCTGAGACTCTTTCCATCGCTCGCATGCGGCAGGCAGGCATCCAACGCCCGTCTGGCCGCGCGCCGACCGGCGCTGTCGCCATCGAAGCTGAACACCACATTGTCGGTCTGACGCAACAGCTTGTGCACGTGGGTCGGCGTACATGCCGTTCCAAGCGTGGCCACTGCCTGCGGAAAGCCCAGCTGTGCCAGCGCGACGACATCCATGTAACCCTCCGTGACCAGCACATAGCCCGCTTCGCGTATGGCCTGGCGCGCCTCGAACAGTCCGTACAGCTCGCTGCCTTTTTGAAATAGGGGTGTTTCCGGAGAGTTCAAGTACTTGGGTTCGCCACCGTCGAGCACACGTCCGCCGAAGGCGATGACCTGTCCCTTTGTGTTGCGAATCGGGAACATGACGCGGTCACGGAAGCGATCATAGCGTTTGCGCCCGCCGCCCTCCTCGGCGCTTTTGTCGATGACGAGGCCGGCTTCGACCAGGGCTGCGCCTTCGTAGTCCGGAAAGACATTGCGCAACGCATCCCAGCCGTCGGGCGCATAGCCGAGGCCGAACTTCGCAGCAATCTCGCCGGACAAACCTCGCTTTTGCAGATAGGCAATCGCATGTTGCGCGCCACGCAACTGATGCCGATAGAAATCGCAAGCCTTGCTCATCACTTCGGACAGCGCAAGGCTCTGTGCCTGCATCTTGGCGCGCTGGGCAGGCGGCAGGCGCTCGTCGTCGGGCACGGTCATGCCGACGCTCTGGGCGAGGTCCTTGACTGCATCAACGAAACCAAGGCCGGAGTATTCGATCAGGAAACCAATGGCCGTGCCATGCGCACCGCAACCGAAGCAGTGATAGAACTGCTTGGTCGGACTGACGGTGAAACTCGGGGATTTTTCGTTGTGGAAGGGGCACAGCCCCATGTAGTTGGCGCCGCCCTTCTTCAGCTGCACGTAGCGCCCCACCACGTCGACGATGTCGACGCGATTGAGCAGGTCCTGGATGAAGGATTGCGGGATCACGCGGATCTTGCTCCGGAGCGAGTGATGACGGCAGGATTGGCGGCGGCCGTCACGCCGCTTTCAATCCGAAGGCCCTTGCAGCGATCAGGACTTGGCGAGCGCGCCCTTGACCTTGGCGGAGACCGCTGTCATGTCGGCACGACCGGCCAGTTTCGCCTTTAGCACGCCCATGACCTTGCCCATGTCCTGCGGGCCCGCCGCGCCAGTATCGGCGATGGCGGCAGCGACTGCGGCCTGCACCTCTTCGTCCGACAGCGCGGCCGGCATGTACTCGGAGAGCACGGCGACCTCGGACTTCTCGATTTCCGCCAGGTCCGGCCGGCCGCCAGCCTCGAACTGGGTGATCGAATCCTTGCGCTGCTTGATCATCTTCTCAATGATCGCCAGCACGTGGACATCGGTCAGGTCGATGCGCTCATCGACTTCCTTTTGCTTCATGGCAGCGGTCAGCAGACGAATCGTTGCCAGCCGGCCCGCGTCCTTGGCGCGCATGGCCGCCTTCATGTCTTCGGTGATTTTTTCCTTGAGGCTCATCCTGTTCTCCATATCGAAGACGCACCCGACGCCGGGCGGCCAAACCCATCAAAACCTGAAACGCGAAAACCCGCTGCGGCACACTCCGGAGCGGGTCATCTGGCTACCGCACGCTGTCGTGCGGCAACGGAAATCAGTACAGTTTTTTCGGCAACTGCTGGCTGCGGATGCGCTTGTAGTGGCGCTTCACGGCAGCGGCGAGCTTGCGCTTGCGCTCAGCAGTCGGCTTCTCGTAAAACTCGCGCGCACGCAACTCGGTCAGAAGACCGGTTTTCTCGATGGTGCGCTTGAAGCGACGCATTGCGACTTCGAACGGCTCGTTCTCTTTAACGCGAATAGTGGTCATGTAACTGAAAAGCCAAAAGTATTTTTGGGAAAGACGGCGATTATAACCACCTTATGCATTCGCGCGCAAGCTTCCTCAGATCGCCTTCCCGCATGCAACGCCCGAGGCCCAGGCCCACTGGAAGTTGTAGCCGCCCAGCCAGCCCGTGACATCGGGTGCTTCGCCAATGAAATACAGGCCGGGAACCTTGTTGACCATCATGCTCTGCTGCGACAGTTCGCGCGTGTCCACGCCGCCGCAGGTCACCTCGGCCTTGCGATAGCCTTCGGAGCCGTTCGGGACAATGGTCCAGCGGTTCAGTGCGGTGCCGAGCGCGCGCAGCTTCTTGTCCGGCATGTCGGCCAGGCGGGCTTCGGCGTCGAAGCCGTGCGCCGCGCACAAGCCTTCGGCCAAGCGTGCCGGCAGCCATTGCGCGAGCACGTTGGCAAGCTGTTTCTTGCTCGTCGTCTTCTGCTCCAGCAGCGCGGCTTCGGCATCGAATTCGGGCAGCAGGTTGATCGTCAACGGCGCGCCCGGCTGCCAGAAGCTGGAGATCTGCAGCACCGCCGGACCGGACAGGCCGCGATGGGTAAACAGCAGGTCTTCACGGAATTGCATGCGCGATTTCTTCACGCCCGTTTCGATATCGACTTCAAGCGCGATGCCGGCCAGCGGCAGGAAGGGCTGCCAACCGGTCGCATCGAAGGTCAGCGGCACCAGTCCCGGGCGCGGCTCGACCAGATTCAACTCGAACTGCCTTGCAATGCGGTAGGCGAAATCGCTTGCGCCGATCTTTGGAATCGACAGGCCGCCGGTTGCGATGACGACCGAATCGGCAGTGATGACGCCGGCGCCGGTATCGACGGCAAAGCGCTCCCCTTCCCTGCGCACGGCCTCGACGCTGCACGGCATGCGCCACTCCACCGCGCCGGCATCGCATTCGGACTTGAGCATGGAGATGATCTGCTCGGCCGAGTCGTCGCAGAACAGCTGCCCCTTGTGCTTCTCGTGATAGCCGATACGGTGGCGCTTGACCAGCGCGAGGAAGTCCTGCGGCGTGTAACGTGCGAGGGCGCT
>JAEZHR010000269.1 GCA_023416415.1 Pseudomonadota bacterium | reverse complement strand
CGCAATGCGGACGGCACCATCTATCAGCGCCCGTTCGGCGGCCACACGGCCAATTTCGGTGAGAAGCCGGTGCAGCGCGCCTGCGCCGCCGCCGACCGTACCGGCCACGCCTTGCTGCACACGCTGTACCAGCGCAACGTGCGCGCCCGTACCCACTTCTTCGTCGAGTGGATGGCTATCGACCTGATCCGCGATCAGGACGGCGACATCCTCGGCGTGGTCGCCCTGGAAATGGAAACCGGCGACGTGATGATTCTCGAAGCCAAGACCACCGTGTTCGCCACCGGCGGGGCAGGGCGCATCTTCGCCGCTTCGACCAATGCTTTCATCAACACTGGCGATGGCATCGGCATGGCCGCGCGTGCCGGCCTGCCGATCCAGGACATGGAGTTCTGGCAGTTCCACCCGACCGGCGTGTCCGGCGCGGGCGTGCTGATCACCGAAGGCGTGCGCGGTGAGGGCGGCATCCTGATCAACTCGCAGGGCGAGCGTTTCATGGAGCGCTACGCACCGACCTTGAAGGATCTGGCGCCGCGTGACTTCGTGTCCCGTTCGATGGACCAGGAAATCAAGGAAGGTCGCGGCTGCGGTCCGAACAAGGATCACGTTCTGCTGGATCTGCGCCACATCGGCGCCGACACCATCAAGAAGCGTCTGCCGTCGATTCTGGAAATCGGCCACAAGTTCGCCAACGTTGACGCCACCAAGGAACCGATCCCGGTCGTGCCGACGATTCACTACCAGATGGGCGGTATCCCGACCAATATCAACGGTCAGGTCGTGGCGCCGAAGAATGGCGCGCAGGAAGTGGTCAACGGCATGTACGCCATCGGCGAGTGCGCCTGCGTGTCCGTGCACGGCGCGAATCGCCTGGGTACCAACTCGCTGCTCGACCTCGTGGTGTTCGGCCGTGCCGCCGGCAACCACATCGTCGCCCAGAACCTCAAGGCCAAGAGCCACAAGCCGCTGCCGGCCGATGCCGCCGAGCGCGCAATGGAGCGATTGGCGCGTCTGGAAAGCAGCACCGGTTCCGAGCGCGTGCAGGATGTCGCTGGTTCGATCCGTTCGACCATGCAGCAGTACTGCGGCGTGTTCCGTACCGACGAACTGCTGCAAACCGGTGTCCAGAAGATCCTGGAGCTGGACGAGCGCCGCAAGCACGTCGCGTTCAAGGACAAGTCCAAGGTCTTCAACACTGCGCGCGTCGAAGCGCTGGAGCTGGACAATCTGATCGAAACGGCGAAGGCCACCATCGTCTCGGCTGCGGCCCGCAAGGAATCGCGCGGCGCGCATGCGCATCGCGATTTCGAAAAGCGCGACGACGAAAACTGGATGAAGCACACCTTGTGGTTCTCGGAAGGCAACCGTCTGGACTACAAGCCGGTCAACACCAAGCCGCTGACCGTCGAAACCTTCAAGCCGAAAGCACGTACTTTCTAAGGGTAGAACATGCCTCGTACTCTCAAATTTAAGATCTACCGCTACGATCCGGACAAGGACGAAAAGCCCTACATGCAGGATCTGACGGTCACGCTGCAGGACACTGACAAGATGCTGCTCGACGCCCTGCAGCGCATCAAGTCAGACGTGGACGACTCGCTGGCGTTGCGTCGCTCCTGCCGCGAAGGCGTGTGCGGTTCCGACGCCATGAACATCAACGGCAAGAACGGACTGGCCTGCACCACGAACCTGAACGAGCTGACCGAGCCGATCGTGCTGCGCCCGCTGCCGGGGCTGCCGGTGATCCGCGACCTGATCGTGGACATGACCCAGTTCTTCAAGCAGTACCACTCGATCAAGCCGTATCTGATCAACGATACGATGCCCCCCGAGAAGGAGCGTCTGCAGTCTCCGGCGGAGCGCGAGGAACTCGACGGCGTGTACGAGTGCATCCTGTGTGCTTGCTGCTCGACGTCCTGCCCGTCGTTCTGGTGGAATCCGGACAAGTTCGTCGGCCCGGCCGGTCTGCTGCAGGCCTATCGCTTCATTGCGGACAGCCGTGACCAGGCTACCGGCGAGCGTCTGGACAATCTGGAAGATCCTTATCGCCTGTTCCGTTGCCACTCGATCATGAACTGCGTCGACGTCTGCCCGAAGGGCTTGAACCCGACGCGTGCGATCGGCAAGATCAAGGAACTGATGGTGCGCCGCGCGGCCTGATCGCACTGCGCCGCGCAATGGCGGGGACTCCGTGTCTCCGCCTTGTTTCATCTGCCCTGCGTCTTGCAGGGCAGATGAAACAAGCGACGAGGAAACATGTTCACTACGCATCAAGCCGATCCGGCCAAGCGCGCCCGCCTTCGCTGGCGTGCCCGGCGCGGTCTGCTCGAGAATGACCTGATCATCACCCGCTTTCTCGATGCGAGCGAGATGACCTTGACTGACGAAGAAGTCGACGCGTTGTCGCGCCTGCTGGATTTGCCCGACAACGAGTTGATGGATTTGCTGCTGGCGCGCAAGGAATTGACCGGTGACGCCGCCCAGCCCCATGTGCAGGCTCTGCTGGAACGCCTGCGCGCCGCCTGACGCGAACTCAAGTTCAATTCGGTTTATTCACTTCAGCCTCACCCCTGGCCTTAGCAAAAAGGAAGAGACATGACCAACTCTGATACCAAAGCAACGCTGTCGTTCTCGGACGGCACTCCGTCGCTCGACCTGCCTATCTACAAGGGTACGATCGGTCCGGACGTGATCGATATCCGCAAGCTCTACGGCACGACGGGCAAGTTCACCTATGACCCCGGTTTCATGTCGACCGCGGCCTGCAACTCGTCGATCACTTACATCGACGGTGACAAGGGTGAATTGCTGTATCGCGGTTATCCGATCGAGCAGCTCGCCGTCAACTGCGACTTCCTCGAAACCTGCTATCTGCTGCTCAACGGTGAATTGCCGAATGCCGAGCAGAAGCAGGAATTCGTCAGCACCGTCACCAATCACACGATGGTGCACGAGCAGATGCAATTCTTCTTCCGCGGCTTCCGCCGCGATGCGCACCCGATGTCCGTGCTGGTGGGTACGGTCGGTGCGCTGTCCTCGTTCTACCATGATTCGCTCGACATCAACGATCCGCATCACCGCGAGGTCTCGGCGATTCGCCTGATTGCCAAGCTGCCGACGCTGGTGGCCATGTCGTACAAGTATTCGATCGGCCAGCCGTTCGTCTATCCGCGCAATGACCTGTCGTACAGCGCAAACTTCATGCGCATGATGTTCTCCAATCCGTGCGAGGAGTACAAGGTCAATGACGTGCTCGTACGCGCGCTGGACCGCATCCTGATCCTGCATGCCGACCACGAGCAGAATGCGTCCACCTCCACCGTGCGTCTGGCCGGTTCCTCCGGCGCCAACCCCTTCGCCTGTATCGCCGCCGGCATCGCCTGCCTGTGGGGGCCGGCTCACGGCGGTGCGAACGAAGCAGCGCTGCAGATGCTGGAAGATATCCAGCAGCAGGGCGGCGTGGAGCGTATTGGCGAGTTCATCGCCAAGGTCAAGGACAAGAGCTCGAACGTCAAGCTGATGGGCTTCGGCCACCGCGTGTACAAGAATTACGATCCGCGTGCCAAGCTGATGCGTGAAACCTGCCACGAAGTGCTGAACGAACTCGGTCTGCACGACGATCCGCTGTTCAAGCTGGCCATGGCGCTGGAAAAGATCGCGCTGGAAGACGACTACTTCGTGCAGCGCAAGCTGTACCCGAACGTCGACTTCTACTCGGGCATCGTTCAGCGCGCACTCGGCATCCCGGTCTCGTTGTTCACCGGCATCTTCGCGATGGCCCGTACGGTCGGCTGGATTGCCCAGTGGAACGAGATGATCTCCGATCCGGAGCAGAAGATCGGTCGTCCGCGTCAGCTGTACGTAGGTTCGCCGCGTCGCGATGTGCCGGAAATGAGCAAGCGCGGCTGATCGCCTGCCTGAGCCGAAGCTTCGAAAGAAACCCGCTGCAAGGCGGGGTTCTTTTTTGGGGATTCGCTTTCTGGCACCCGGATCAGTA
Source organism: Pseudomonadota bacterium (assembly GCA_023416415.1). Taxonomy (GTDB): domain Bacteria; phylum Pseudomonadota; class Gammaproteobacteria; order Burkholderiales; family Burkholderiaceae_D; genus Noviherbaspirillum. The sequence goes on along the minus strand of JAEZHR010000269.1, from coordinate 9,183 downwards.
GCCGATCTTGGCGTAGTAGGTGCGGGCCGATGCTTCCCGCGCCTGGCGCAGGGTGTGTATTCCCTGTGCGGCCAGCAGCGGGATCATCTTCAGCAGCAGTTCGCCGGTAACAAGTGCATCGCCAAGCGCCGTGTGGCGTCCGACGATCTTGATGCCGAAGCGCTCCGTAATGGCTTCCAGGCTGTGCGTGGCCTGGTTCGGATGAAGCAGGGCCGACAAGAGCAGAGTATCCAGTACGGGTTGGCGGAATGCGACCCCGGTTTCCGTCTCCTTCAATTGCAGGAAGCGCATGTCGAAAGCCGCGTTGTGTCCGACCAGTACCGTGTCGCTGCAGAAGGCATGGAAGCGCGGCAGCACCTGTGCGATCGACGGTTGGCCCGCGAGCATGTCGCACGTGATGCCGTGGATGCGCGCGGAAGCGGCGCTCACCGGGCGCTGCGGATCGACAAGCTGGTCGAATACCTCTCCCCGCAGCAGCCGTCCGTTGACGATTCGTACCGCGCCGATCTGGATGATCTCGTCTCCGGCGGAAGGTTCAAGCCCCGTGGTTTCCGTATCGAACGCGGTATAGGCGAGCTGGGCTAGCGGCACGTCATCCAGTGCGTGGCTGACTTCGCTTTCTCCAAACAGGTCGAAGTCGTAGTACTCCGGACGCCCGGCAGCCGGGGGGGCGGGCGCAGGGGCTTGGGGGGGCGCTTCGGCGGCCGGCACCAGCAGCCGGAAGCAGCCGCGATGGCTGGCCTTGTCGCGTTGAAACCAGAGTTCACCGTCGTGGCGTTCGATCACTTCGCGCAGCGTCAGGGGGCTGGTCTCTCCGCCGTTCTGCATTGGTTCGAGTTCCCAGCTCAGCAGGGTTTCCGTCCCGATCACGGCGCCGGTCCAACCGACATCCACGAAGGCGAGACGTCCGCTGCGCCCGAGGCGAAGGCGAATTTCGCGCACACCAAATTCCTCCTTCAGGCGTGCGGCCAGGTAGCTGATGCCTTGCAGCAGCGAGTGACTGTCGACCTTGATCCACAGGTCGCTTTCGATCTCCTCGAGCTTGCCGGGCAGGCCCAGCCGCCGTTCAATTCTGAGCCGCGCTGCCTGGATCAGGTCGGTGCCCAGCATGTCTTCCAGCGGCCAGCGCACTTTCAGGGCATCGGAAAAATCCGCAAGCGTCTGCTCGATGCGACGACTCATGAGCTGGGCCTCGTCCCGTACGATGCCGATGAAGCGCTCGCGCTGCTGCGGCTCCATGTCGGGATATTCGCTCAGGTTCTCGACAGCGGCACGAATGTTGGCCAGTGATGCGCGCGCGCCTTCCGTCAACGATTGCAGCAGCAGATCGCGCTGGCTTTCGAGATCGACGCGGCGCGTGATGTCGTCCAGGATCAGGACGTAGCCGTCGATGCCGGATGCGCTTCGGCCTTCATCGTCCGGCGAAGTTTTCAATACCGGTGCCATCTGGGTGCGGATCAGCTGACCAGCAGGGGTCGCGGTGACGAATGCCGCAACGGGGCGCGCTTCGCCTGCCCGCATGCGCTGTTCGATCTGTTCCAGTCCATGCCCGATCAGGCTCGGCTCGATCACTCCAAAGATCGAGCGCCCGAGGCCGACCAGGCCCGATGTGTGCCCGTTCTCGACCAAGGCGCGCGCACGCGCGTTGTACAGCAGTATACGGCCGCCCGCATTGCAGACGATGACGCTCTGGCTCAGTTCGGCGAGCAGGGCGGCAAAGCGGTTCTTTTCCTCGTCCACACGCGCCGTGGCTTCGGCAATGCGCTTGCTCAAGTCACCGGCGAGGACGTCGCGCCGGTCCGCCAGGCGGTTGATGGCGCGTGCCAGCAAGGCCAGCTCTCGTGGCCCATCCTCCGGCAGCCGGGTGCCGGGATGTGGTTCAAGCATGAGCTCGACGCGGTCACGCATCACCAATGGATTGACAACATGGCGTTGCCACAGCCATCCGAACAGCAGGCCGATTCCACAAATTGCCGCCAGTACCGCGAAGATGACCAGGTCGAGACGGCCTTGTGCCAGTGCGTCCAGCGCCGGTTGCTGTTCGGCAGGAAGCTGGGCGCGCAGTACCAGATAGGGCAGGGCGGACAGGGCACCGGCCGCCAGAATCAGTGCGGCCAGCGCACCCAGAAAGCGTGCCTTGCGCTTCATTGTCCGGGCGCCAGCAGGCGTTTGACTTCGTCTACCAGCGCGCGCGTGGAGAACGGCTTTGTAATGTAGGCATCGGCACCTAGCGCCAAGCCCTTGGCGATTTCCGTATCGCGGCCCTTTGCGGTGAGCATCACGATGCGAATGCCTTGCCAATCGGGGTTGGCGCGTATTTGCTGGCAGACCTCGAAACCGTCCTTCTTGGGCAGCATGATGTCCAGGAGGATCAGATCAGGCTGGCGCCGGGAGATGGCGTCCAGAGCTGCAGCGCCGTCGGCCGCCACTTCGACCTGAAAGCCTTCGCGCTTCATCAGGAATTCGAGCGAGATCACGATGTTGGGTTCGTCGTCCGCGATCAGTATGGTTTTTTGCATGCGTGCCTCAGCCATGTCCGGCGTGGTCAATGAAGGTCCCCGAGCAGCGGGAGTGAAAAGGAGAACGTGGAGCCTTGGCCGGGCGTGCTTTCGACCCACAGCGAACCGCCAAAATGCTCGATGATCTTGCGGCTGATCGGCAGTCCGAGTCCGGTTCCCTGCGGGCGGCCGAAAAGCGGGTGACTCAGCTGACGGAATCGCTCGAAGATCAGTGCCTGATCCTCGGCGCTCAGGCCTGGCCCGTTGTCACTGACATCCACCCTGATCGCAAGCGGGCCGGCACTCACGCGCACCTTTACTTCGCCCTGCGTCGTATCACAGAACTTCGCCGCGTTTGCAAGCAGGTTCAACATGACCTGGATCAGGCGATCACGGTCCGCAAGTATGGTCGGGACCTCATCCTCCAATACCAGGTCCAGCGCGATGCCCGCGTCACGGTATAGCTGGGTCGTGGCCTCAATCGATTCGCGTACGACATCGCGCACGTCCAGCTCTTCGGGGTGCCACTCGGCATTGCCGGACTCGATCTTGGCCATGTCCAGCATCTGGTTGATCAGTCGGGTCAGGCGCTCGGTTTCTTTCGTAATGATGGAAAGAAAACGCTGGCGTTCGGCGAGATCGATACGCGGATCATCCAGCAGCAATTCCGTGAACGCGCGGATCGATGTCAGCGGCGTGCGCAGTTCGTGGGTGACGGTGGATAGAAACTCGTCCTTCATGCGGTCGAGCTCGGTCAGGCGATCGTTCGCGGCGCGCAGTTCCGCCGTGGCGGCTTCCAGCGCGCGCGACTTCTTTTCCAGTTCGTTCGAATAGGCACGCACCTGGGAAGCTTCATCCAGGATGTTCATCACCTCCGCCATCCCCAACGGTTCCTCTTTTGCGACGGTGCCGACCATGACCCGTGCAGAGGCTGCGCCGATCGCGCCGGCAAGCAGGGTTTCGGCGAAATGGACGAGCTCGGGATCAGCACGCAGTGCGTCGATCGAGTCCACCCCGCGTGCCATCGCATAGCTGGCGAAGGCTTCGCGGGCGCGTTCGGGACCGAGGAATCGTCCGATCAGTGGCAGTAGTTCCCGTACTTGCGCGTTGCCGCGCCATACCGGCTTGCCCTCAGCACCGCGAGTGCGCGTGAAAACGTCGACGAACAGGGCTGCCTGCCCGGATTCCACCGCGCCCGGCCGCCTGGCGAGAGACACGGCAACATAGCAGCCGATATTGAGCAGCATGCTCCAGAACAGGCAGTGCGAAAGCTCATCCATGCCCGAGAGGCCGAACAGTTGCTGCGGCCGCAGCAGGGCGATGCCAAACAGCCCATCGACCAGGAAATCGTCAGCGAGCCAGCCGGACTTCGCAAAGGAGGGGATCAACAGCGTATAGATCCAGACCGTGAATCCGGCGACAAGGCCGGCAAGTGCGCCGCTTTTCGTGCCCTGTTTCCAGTAGAGGCCGCCGAAGATGGCCGGTGCAAATTGGGCAACCGCCGCGAATGAGATCAGCCCGATCGCGACCAGCGCATAAGCTTCGCCGGCAAGGCGGAAATAGAGGTAGCCAAGTAGCAGAATGGCCGCGATTGCGCAGCGGCGGATCGTCAGCAGCAGGCCCGACAGGTCGCGCCTCTCGTGCAGGCGCAGCCAGTTAAGGCGCAGCAGGACCGGCATCACGAGGTCATTGCAGATCATTGTCGACAACGCGATTGTTTCGACGATGACCATGCCGGTGGCAGCCGACAGGCCGCCAAGATAGACGAACAACGCCAGCGCTTCGTGCTGCTGTGCCATCGGCAGAGTCAGTACGAATGTGTCGGCGTCCACGGATGCGCCGCTGAAATGCATCAATCCGCCGAGAGTGATCGGCAACACGAATATGTTGATCAGGAACAGGTAGAGCGGCAGCAGCCAGGTCGCGCGTGCGACGTGCTTTTCGTTGACGTTCTCGACGACGGCGATCTGAAACTGGCGTGGCAGCAGCATGAAGGACAGCATCGACAGAAGTGTCAGCGTCCACCAGTTTCCGTAGCTTGCGCCGGATTCTTCCACAGTCATCAATGCCAGCAGTTCGGGGAACTTTGCGGCGCGCGCGAAGATGTCCCGAAAGCCGTCGAACATCCCGTAGGTGACGAACAGACCGATGGCGAAGAAGGCCAGCAGCTTGACCAGGGATTCGAAGGCGATTGCCGCCACCATGCCCTCGTGTCGTTCGGTTGCGTCCAGATGCCGGGTGCCGAACAGGATCGTGAACGTGGCCAGAATCAGCGCGATGTATAGCGCGCTGTCCTGCAGCAGCGGTTGTGCGCCGGCCGCGGCCGGCATCACGATCTCGGGGTAGTGCATCAGCATGGAGAAACTGCCGGAAACAGCCTTGAGCTGCAGCGAGATGTAGGGAATGACGCCAACCACGGCGATGATCGTCACCAGCCCGCCCAGAAGTGGGCTCTTGCCGTAGCGCGAAGCGACGAAGTCGGCAATGGAAGTGATGCGGTAGGTCTTGCTGATGCGGATCATCTTTCGCAGCACGAACCACCATAGTGCGGCCACAAGAGTGGGGCCGAGATAGATCGGAAGGAAACCGATTCCGGTGGCCGCGGCACGGCCGACGCTGCCGTAGTAGGTCCAGGTAGTGCAGTAGACGGCCAGCGAGAGCGCGTAGATGGTGGGACTGTCGATCACCGAGCGACCCTGGTCCGCCCGTCGGTCGCCGAAATGGGCGATGGCGAACAGCAGGCCCAGGTAGGCGAACGAGACCAGTACGATCACCCAGCCCTGCAGCATGGCCTCAGTCCTCCCGGCGTTCGACCACCAGGGCCATGAGTCCGATCAGCAAAGCCCATGCAACGAAGATGTACAGGTAAAGCGGCGGCACGCCGAACCAGCCGGCGGCCTTGTCGAACAGGGAGAGGATGGGGTAGTTGAGCAGCACGCAGCCGAGCAGGAACACCGCGACCAGGCGTTGGCCCTTGATGCTGGTTCGATTCATGTGGCCTCCGTTTTCAGCATAACTGCCATCCCTGACGGCTTGCTGACGCAGTGAATCCGAGCCTGTGCCAGGCTTTCATGCGTGCGTTTGAACGCAGCTGTCGTTTTTCGGCTTGCAAGCGGTCAAGCGATCGGGAACTTCAGCAATTACGCTCTGCAAGTATGCTATTCTTGCGAGCTGTTACCCGATCAGTCCCGCAGCCCTTCCCCACAACTTGATAGTGCAATCCGCTAACCGGTCAGGCCGTGTCGCGGAAGGTTTAATCAACCCGCTAATCTCGCGAAGCGCGAAGAAAGGTGAGCAAGATGATGCAACAGTATTTCTCCAACTCATATCTGTTTGGAGGGAACGCCCCGTACGTCGAGGAATTGTACGAAGCGTATCTCCTCAACCCCGGTTCCGTTCCTGACAACTGGCGCGCCTATTTTGATGCAATGCAGCATGTGCCGGCCGTGGACGGTTCGGACAAGCCCGACGTTGCGCACGCGCCCGTCATCGCCTCCCTGGCCGAACGTGCCAAGCAGGGCCCGATCCGTACCGTGATCGCTTCGCAGGATCCGGAAATGGGTCGCAAGCGCGTCGCCGTGACGCAGCTGATTGCAGCCTACCGCTTCCTCGGCAACCGCTGGGCCAATCTCGATCCGCTGCAGCGCCAGGAACGTCCGCCCATTCCCGAGCTGGAGCCGTCCTTCTATGGCTTCTCGGACGCGGACCAGGACATCGTTTTCAACATCAGCAACACCTATTTCGGCACCGAAACCGCGACGCTGCGCGACTTGCAGCAGGCGCTGCGCGATACGTACTGCCGCTCCATCGGCGCTGAATTCATGTACATCAGCGATCCCGGCCAGAAGCGCTGGCTGCAGGAACGCCTTGAAAGCAGCCGCTCAACTCCGAATTTTTCGCCCGAGAAGAAGAAGCACATCCTGGATCGGTTGACCGCAGCCGAAGGCCTCGAGCGTTACCTGCACACCAAGTATGTCGGTCAGAAGCGCTTCTCGCTGGAAGGCGGGGAAAGCTTCATCGCCTCGCTAGATGAGGCGATCCAGCGCGCCGGCAGCAAGGGCGTGCAGGAAATCGTGATCGGCATGGCGCACCGCGGCCGTCTGAATGTGCTGGTCAATACCCTGGGCAAGATGCCCAAGGATCTCTTTGCCGAATTCGAAGGCCATCATGCCGACGATCTGCCGGCTGGCGACGTCAAGTACCACCAAGGCTTTTCGTCCGATATCTCCACGCCTAACGGACCGGTGCACCTGTCGCTGGCCTTCAACCCCTCACACCTGGAAATCGTCAATCCGGTGGTCGAAGGTTCGGTCAAGGCGCGCATGGATCGCCGCGGCGACAAGGATGGTTCGGAAGTACTGCCGATCCTCGTGCATGGCGACGCGGCCTTCGCTGGCCAAGGCGTCGTGATGGAGACCCTGAACCTGGCCCAGACGCGCGGCTATGGCACGGGCGGTACTCTGCACATCGTGATCAACAACCAGATCGGCTTTACCACTTCTGATCCGCGTGATTCGCGCTCGACCTTGTACTGCTCGGACGTGGTCAAGATGATCGAAGCGCCGGTGCTGCACGTGAACGGCGACGATCCGGAAGCCGTGGTGTTCGCAACCCAGATCGCACTCGATTTCCGGATGGAATTCAAGAAGGACATCGTGGTCGACATCGTCTGCTTCCGCAAGCTCGGTCACAACGAGCAGGATACGCCGGCGCTGACCCAGCCGCTGATGTACAAGAAGATCGGCCAGCATCCGGGCACGCGCAAGGTGTATGCCGACAAGCTCGCCACACAAGGTGCCATCGCGCCGGAGACCGGTGACGCGATGGTCAAGGCCTACCGCGATGCGATGGACGCCGGCAAGCACACGGTCGATCCGGTCATCTCCAACTTCAAGAGCAAGTACGCGGTCGACTGGATGCCGTTCCTGAACCGCAAGTGGACCGATGCCGCCGACACTGCAGTGCCGCTGGCAGAACTGAAGCGTCTGGCCGGTCGCATTACCACGGTGCCGGATGACCTCAAGCTGCATCCGTTGGTCGAGAAGGTTCTGTCCGACCGCGCCGCGATGGGTCGCGGCGAGATCAATCTCGACTGGGGCATGGGCGAACACCTTGCCTACGCTTCGCTGGTCGCCTCCGGCTACGCTGTCCGCCTGACCGGTCAGGATGCCGGCCGCGGAACCTTTACGCACCGCCACGCCGTGCTGCATGACCAGAAGCGTGAGCGCTGGGACGCCGGCACCTATGTCCCGCTGCAGAATGTCTCCGAAACCCAGGCACCGTTTACGGTGATCGACTCGGTGCTGTCGGAAGAGGCTGTGCTTGGTTTCGAATACGGCTATTCGACCGCAGAGCCGAACACGCTGACGATCTGGGAAGCCCAGTTCGGCGACTTCGCCAACGGCGCGCAAGTGGTCATCGATCAGTTCATCAGCTCCGGCGAAGTGAAGTGGGGGCGTGCCTCCGGTCTGGTGATGATGCTGCCGCACGGCTACGAAGGCCAGGGCCCCGAGCACTCCTCGGCCCGCATTGAGCGCTTCCTGCAGCTGTGCGCGGACAACAACATGCAGGTCGTGCAGCCGACCACGGCCGCCCAGATCTTTCATCTGCTGCGCCGCCAGATGATTCGCCTGTTCCGTAAGCCGCTGGTGATCATGACGCCGAAGTCCCTGCTGCGCAACAAGGACGCCGGTTCGCCGCTGACCGATCTGGCCAAGGGCAGCTTCCAGACCGTGATCGGTGAAGTGGATGACAAGATTGAGCCGAAGAAGGTCAAGCGAGTGCTCGCCTGTTCGGGCAAGGTCTACTACGACCTGGTCAACGCGCGCAAGGAGCGCGGCGCCTCGGACGTGGCCATCTTGCGTATTGAGCAACTGTATCCGTTCCCGCACAAGGCATTTGCTGCCGAGCTCAAGAAGTTCCCGAACTTCACCGAGCTGGTCTGGGTACAGGACGAACCGCAGAATCAGGGGCCCTGGTTCCAGATCCAGCACAACATCTTCGAGAATCTGGATGAGGATCAGAAACTGGCCTATGCAGGGCGTCCGGCCTCTGCATCGCCTGCCGTCGGTTACTACGACAAGCACTATGCGCAGCAGAAGGCATTGATCGAAGCAGCATTCTCAAAGCTCAAGGGCTTTGTGTTGACCAAGTAAAAACCCGACGGCCGGTCAGAAGCTGACCGGCCGGTTGCACAACCCGAAACGGAGAGTTAAATGGCAATCATTGAAGTGAAGGTGCCGCAGCTGTCGGAATCCGTCGCCGAGGCGACGCTGCTGTCTTGGAACAAGAAGGTCGGCGAAGCCGTCGGCCGTGACGAAAATCTGATCGACATCGAAACCGACAAGGTGGTGCTGGAACTGCCGGCACCGGACGCTGGCGTGCTGGTTGAAGTCCTGAAGGAAGATGGCGCGACCGTCGTCGCTGGTGAAGTGATTGCCAGGATCGACACCGAGGCCCAGGCCGGTGTGACTGCGGCCCCGGCCGCTGCTGCAGCCTCTGCGCCCGCCCCCGCTCCCGCGGCAGCAGCTGCGGCACCCGCATCTGCTGCCGGTGTCGCAATGCCGGCAGCCGCCAAGATCCTCGCGGACAACAACATGTCCGCTTCGCAGGTGCAGGGCACTGGCCGCGACGGCCGCGTGACCAAGGGCGACGTGATCAATGCCCTCGAAAACAGGGCACCTGC
>JAEZHR010000206.1 GCA_023416415.1 Pseudomonadota bacterium | reverse complement strand
CATGACACGGATTGACGGCGCGCCCGCTTTCAGCCGCTCGGGCACGGCAAGCGCGTCAAGCGGTGCGGCAGCGGGATCAATGTCCAGCACGACGCGCGAAAACGGCATTCCGGCCGGGTCGACCTGTGCGAAGACGGATACCCCATTCAGTTCCGACAGCCTTCCCGACAGTCGGGCGACCTTGGCGTCCTGCAGCGCCTTCCACCCCTCAAGGTCGAGCGCCTGACGTTCCTCCAGTGCCTTGAGTGTGCCGACGATGGCTTCCTTGGTCGGCTTCATCGCACGCCCGATCCCCTTTTCGTGAGCGCGCACCGCGTGTACCAGCGAACGCTTCCCAACGACCAGTCCTGCGGTCGGCGCACACAGGTACTTGTGCGCGCTCGCCAGTACGAGATCGGCGCCGGAAGCGAGCAAGGCATCCAGCCGCATGTCCTGTGCCGCGCCGTCGACGATGACGGGCAGGCCGCGCCGGTGGGCCAGCGCAACCGCTTCGGCAAGCTCGGGCCCGGCGCCCCGCACCAGGCGCGAGGACACCAGCAGCAGACAGGCGAGATCCGGCTGGGCAAGGGCCTGCTCCAGTACCTCCTGCGAACAGCCCTGCTCGTCGCCGGCAAGCACCGGCTCGGCACCGGCGAGGCGAATGTCCTGAAGAATGGGATGGCCGTAGTTGACGGCATGCCCTGCGGGGATCAGCACGCGCCTCGGCATGCCCGAAGCATCGGGCAGGCTGGCAACGCGTTGCGGGTCGCTTCCCGTCATCGAAGCCGCCACGGCGAGCGTGATGCCGGCCGAAACGCAATGGGTGACCGCGCCGGCCTCGGCCCCCGTCCACGCCGCCAGCCGCTCGCTTGCGCGCTCCTGCAATTCATCGATGACGACGAACTCCCGCAGCGCTGCTGCGGCGGCGTGTGCCACGCCCGGCGAGGAGCGCGACACACCCAGCGGCGTGAAGGTGCCGGCGGCGTTGACGATCGGCGTCAGGCCGTAATCGTCACGCAGCGTCACCGCCGTTTCAGGCCGCGGCCAAGGCCTGATCGAGGTCGGCGATCAGATCGTCGATGTGCTCGATACCGACCGACAGGCGCAGCATGTCTTCGGACACGCCGGCCTTTGCCAGCTCCTGCTCGTTGAGCTGACGGTGCGTGGTCGAGGCCGGATGCGTGGCCAGCGACTTGGCATCGCCGATGTTGACCAGGCGGGTGAACAGCTTGAGCGCGTCGAGCACGCGTGCACCGGCTTCACGCGCATCGCCGCCGTTCGTCTTCACGCCGAAGGACAGGATGCCGGACGCCTTGCCGTGCATGTACTTTTGCACCAGCGCATGTTCCGGATGGTCTTCCAGGCCTGCGTAGTTGACCCATGCCACCTTCGGATGCTGCTTCAGGTAGCGCGCGATCGCCAGCGTGTTGTCGCACACGCGATCCATACGCAGCGCCAGCGTTTCGATTCCCTGCAGGATCAGGAAGGCATTCATTGGCGAGATGGCCGCGCCCATGTTGCGCAGCGGGACCACGCGTGCACGGCCGATGTAGGCGGCCGGCCCGAGGGCTTCGGTGTACACCACGCCGTGATAGGAAACGTCCGGCTCGTTCAGGCGCTTGAAGCGTTCCTTGTGCTCTGCCCAGGGGAACTTGCCGGAATCGACGATCGCGCCACCAACGCTGGTGCCATGGCCGCCTAGATACTTGGTCAGCGAATGCACGACGATATCTGCGCCATGCTCGAACGGACGGCACAAATAGGGACTGGGAACGGTGTTGTCGACGATCAGCGGAATGCCGTGCGCGTGGGCGATCTCGGCCAGACGCGCGAAGTCGGTGACATTGCCGAGCGGGTTGCCGATCGACTCGCAGAAGATGGCCTTGGTCCGGTCGTCGATCAGTGCAGCGACGCCATCCAGGTTGCGGGCGTCGGCGAAACGCACGTCGATGCCGATTTGCGGGAAGGTATGGGCGAACAGGTTGTAGGTGCCGCCGTACAACTGGCTGGCGGAGACGATGTTGTCGCCCGCCTCGGCGATGGTCTGGATCGCATAGGTGATGGCCGCCATGCCCGACGCCAGCGCCAGCGCCGCTATGCCGCCCTCCAGCGCCGCAACACGCTGCTCCAGCACGTCCTGCGTCGGATTCATGATGCGGGTATAGATGTTGCCCGGCACCTTCAGGTCGAACAGATCTGCACCATGCTGCGCATTGTCGAATGCATAGGCGACTGTCTGGTAAACCGGAACGGCAACAGCTTTGGTGGTCGGATCCGGGGAATAGCCGGCGTGAACGGCAAGCGTCTCAATTTTCATGGCGTATTTCTCTTATGTGGCACGGGAAACCGGCATTGTGGACGAAGTTCCAAAGACTTGCATCCATGTGTGAACGCCAGATCGTATCCCCGGTCAACCTGCATGATGCAAATGCCCCGCAAAGACCATGCAGACATCTACTCTCATCGACTTTCTCGCCGCCCCGCGGATCGCCTATTTTTCAATGGAAATGGCACTCGCCCCCGACATGCCGACCTACAGCGGCGGACTCGGCGTGCTGGCTGGCGATACGATGCGGTCAGCGGCCGACCTCGAACTGCCCATGGTCGGCGTCACGCTGACAAGCCGCGGCGGCTATTTTCGTCAGGAAATCGATCAGCAAGGACGCCAGGTCGAATACGAAGACCGCTGGAATCCAGCCGAGCGCGCCCGCGCGCTGCCGGCCAAGGTGGCGATCGAAATCGAGGGGCGAAAAGTGTGGATTGTCGCATGGTTGCACGTGGTGCCAGGCCATACCGGTGCCCGCATCCCGGTACTGATGCTCGATACCGATCTGCCGGAGAACGGCGAAGAGGATCGGCACATCACCGACCACCTGTATGGCGGCGACAACGCCTATCGGCTCAAGCAGGAAGTCGTACTCGGCATCGGCGGCGGGCGCATGCTGGCCGCACTCGGCTTTCGCATCCGTCGCTACCACCTCAACGAAGGGCATGCCGCCCTGCTCTGCCTGACCCTGCTGCGCCGCACGCGTACCAAGTCACGCCCCGGCCCACATGCACGCTCGCTGCACTACAACATCGGAGAAGTGCGCAGCCTGTGCGTCTTCACTACGCATACGCCGGTCGAGGCCGGGCACGACAGGTTTCCCTACCCGCTGGTGGAGCGCATACTGGGCACCCAGGTCGATCTGGAGCTACTGCGCGAACTGGCGGGGGAAAGCCAGATGAACATGACCACGCTGGCCCTGAATCTGTCCGATTACGTCAACGGCGTGGCGCGCAGTCATGCCGAGCAGTCGCGCCGCATGTTCCCCGGCTATCAGGTGCACGCGATCACCAACGGCGTCCATCCTTTCACCTGGACCTGCACGAGTTTCGCACGCCTCTACAACCATCACTTTCCCAGCTGGTGCAACGAGCCGGAAACACTGGCACGCGCCACTACGCTGGACGATGGCGCCATCGAACTGGCACACCGGGAAGCCCGACTGGCGCTGCTGAGCTTCATATTCGAACGCTGTGGCGTGCGCCTGCGCGAAGACGTCTTCACACTGTGCTTCGCGCGCCGCATGACGGGCTACAAGCGCCCGGGACTCCTGTTTTCGGACCTCGAACGCCTGCGTTGCATTGCACGCGGCTGCCCGATACAGATCATCGTTGCCGGCAAGGCGCACCCGAACGACAACGAGGGCAAGCGCGCGATCGAACAGGTCAATGCCCACCTGAAGGCGCTTGCACCGGAAGTGCCCGGGGCCTATGTGCCCGGCTATGCGATGGACAGCGCGCGACTGCTCGTTTCGGGGGCCGACGTTTGGCTGAACAATCCCCTGCCGCCACTCGAAGCCTCGGGCACAAGCGGCATGAAGGCGGCCTTCAACGGCGTGCCCAGTTTGTCGGTACTCGATGGCTGGTGGCTCGAAGGATGCTTCGAAGGCGTGACCGGATGGAGCATCGGCGCCCAGGGAGACGACCCCGACACGCACGCACAGGCGCTCTACGAAAAGCTTGAACACGTGGTACTGCCGTTGTTCAGCAACGACCGCCCCGGATGGACCGCAGTCATGAAGGGCGCGATCGCCCAGAACGCCACGATATTCACGACCCACCGCATGATGCGGCGCTACGCCTCGGAAGCCTATCTGAGCCCGATGCCCTGAGCCCAGAACCGGGCGCTCATGCAATCCGCCGTGCGTTCACGCGATGCAGTTCGCCCTCTCCACGCTCGAAGGCGGTGATGTTGGCGATCGTGATGGCGGCGATATTGGTCAGTGCCTCGCGCGTGAAGAAGCCCTGGTGGCCGGTAATGAGCACGTTGGGAAAGGTGGTCAGACGCATGAAGACGTCATCGGTGATGACTTCGCCCGAGAGGTCGCGGAAGAACAGGTTTTCCTCCTCCTCGTAGACATCAAGTCCGACCGACCCGATCTGGCCCGACTTCAGGCCATCCAGCAGCGCCGGACTGTTGATCAGCCCGCCGCGGCTGGTGTTGATCAGCATGACGCCGCGCTTCATGCGTGAGATCGACATGTCATTGATCAGATGGTGCGTATCCGGCGTCAGCGGACAATGCAGTGACACGATGTCCGACACCGCCAGCAAGTCGTCGAGCGGCAGGTACTCCAGATATGCCGGAGCCTGCCCATCGGGATACGGATCGAAGGCGACCACTCTGCAGCCGAACCCGTGCATGATGCGTGCGAAGCCCAGTCCGATCTTGCCCGTGCCGATCACGCCGGCGGTTTTTCCGTACAAGTCAAAACCGAGCAGACCCTCGAGCGAGAAATTGCCGTCGCGTACGCGAAGGTAGGCGCGCGGAATATGCCGATTCAGTCCGAGCACGAGCGCAACCGCATGTTCGGCGACCGCGTACGGAGAATAGGCTGGCACACGGGCCACGACCATCCCGAGTCGCTGCGCGCATTCGACGTCAACGTTGTTGAAGCCGGCCGAACGCAGCGCGATCAGTCGGATGCCCCCAGCGTGCAGCCGGTTCAGAGTGGCTGCCGACAGGTCGTCGTTGACGAACGGGCAGACGCCCTGATAGCCATCGGCCAGGGCGGCGGTTCTCGAATCGAGTCGCGCTTCGTGCCAGGCCAGCTCGTGCGTGCCTGCGTTGGCCGCCTCCAGAAACTCCCTGTCATAACGCTTGGTGCTGAACACCGCAATGCGCATCGCTTTTTCCTCTCAAGCTGAGTCGTTTCCTGAAATGCCGTGCGCCTCAGGCACGCGGCGCGGGATGTGCCGTCAAGCGTCCGACCGGATAGCGCACGAAGAAATCCGGCGCCTCGCTGGGGGGGCAGTGAAGCCAGTCATCGTACTGCTCGGGCTCCAGCAGCACCAGCATCCGTTTCTCGTCACCCGGCCTGTGAAAGCGCTGCATCAGTTCGTGGCCGTCGGCATTGACCGTCAACATCGAGAACGAGAGAAGCGGCAGGCCGTTCGGACCGTCCGGGCGCTCCTCCCATATTCCGGCAATCGCCAGCGGGCTGCCGTCGGCGTTCGCGATTTCCCAGCGAACCGCCTTTCCGGTTTCATAGGAGGGCTCGAAGAAGGACACCGCGGGGACGATGCAGAACTGGCCGCGCCGGAATGCATTGCGAAAGCTTGGCTTGCTGGCGACCGTCTCGGTGCGCGCGTTATAGGTCTGGCGCGCCAGCTTCAAATCCGCCCAGTGCGGCACCATGCCGAACATCCCGAGCGCACAGGCGCGCTCGCCGACCGGGGCGTTGGCGCGCGTCGGCCGAATGAACGGCGACATGTAGCCGGGATAGCTTTCCGCCTTGAACTCGCTGTCCGGAGGCGCCACCTGGAAATGCTGCATCAGCTGATCGCGACGGCTCGGAATGTAATTTGCGCACATGGGGTGATTTTAGTGGCAGGCGCACCGGCCTGCTGATCTACCGTCCGCATCTCCTCGCCCTCATTCCGCCCGCCCCTGCCCGGGCATGAAGTTCGAACTCCAGGGCAAGGAATGCCGGGAACTCATCACCGCAAGCCGCCTCAATCAGACAGCGTTGCTGCACTGCCTCATGCGCTGCCGCATAATGTGGCCTTCCCACTGCCCGCCTGGCTTACCACATGCAGACCACCACGCCGAATTCTTCGCAATTGCCGCTTGACATGATCATCTTCGGCGGTGCCGGCGACCTTGCAGTTCGAAAACTCCTGCCCGCGCTCTACATGGCGCACCTGCACGGGAACCTGCCTGACTCGACACGCATCATTGCCGTGGGGCGGCACGATTACGGGCATGACGGCTACATCGAATTCGTCCAGCAGCAGTCGCAGCCCTTCGTCGACGTCAGGAACCTGGATGCGAAGACGTGGCAGGAGTTTCTCGGCATGCTCCACTACGTCTCGCTTGACGCCAGCGACGGCGCCGCCTATTCGAAACTGGCGGCGGCCTCGCGCAAGCACGTCGCGCGCGCCTTCTACCTCGCCACCGCACCGACGCTGTTCACCGCGATCTGCCAGCACCTTTCCGAGGCCGGCATGGTAGACGCATCCAGCCGCGTCGTACTGGAAAAGCCGCTCGGCCACGACCTCGCTTCGGCGCGCGCGATCAACGACGCGGTCGGCATGCATTTCGCCGAGCATCAGATCTATCGCATCGATCACTACCTCGGCAAGGAAACCGTGCAGAACCTGATGGTCCTGCGTTTCGGCAACGGCATACTCGAACCGCTATGGCGCGCACCGAACATCGAGAGCGTGCAGATCACGGTCGCAGAGACGGTCGGCGTGGGCAGCCGCGCCGGATTCTACGACGGGACCGGCGCCCTGCGCGACATGGTGCAGAACCATCTGCTTCAGCTCCTGTGCATCATCGCGATGGAACCACCGGTATCGCTCGACCCGGATGCCGTACGCGATGAAAAGCTGAAAGTCCTGCGCTCGCTGCGCCGCATGTCGCTCGGCGACATCGCGCGCGACACCATTCGTGGGCAGTACAGCGCTGGCGCAGTGAATGACGAGGCGGTCAGGGGTTACCTTGACGAGGCAGATGTGCCGCCGAACAGCCGCACCGAGACCTTCGTTGCGCTGCGCACCTACGTCGATACCTGGCGCTGGGCCCAGGTGCCGTTCTTCCTGCGCACCGGAAAGCGGATGAACAAGCGCCTGTCGCAGATCGTCATCGATTTCGCCGATCCGCCCTTCTCCATCTTCCCGGACGCCCCGCGCACCCGCGCCAACCGACTCGTGATCCGCCTGCAGCCGGAAGAATCGATACAGCTGCAACTCATGGCCAAGCAGCCCGGCAGCGGAATGCACATGCTGCCCGTGAATCTCAACCTCGACCTCCAGTCCGCCTTCTCCGAGCGCCGCGCCGAGGCCTATGAGCGCCTGCTGATCGATGTGGTGCGCGGTCGCCTGACCCACTTCATGCGCCGCGACGAGCTTGAAGCGGCCTGGGTCTGGGCTGATTCCATCCTCGAAGGCTGGGCGCAACTGCGCGAAAGACCGCTCGAGTACAAGGCTGGAAGCTGGGGGCCGGATGCGGCCACCGCCCTGCCGGCACGTCAGGGCCTGGCCTGGATCGAGTAGCGACGCACAGGCGCCCGACGATCGGCCTTGCGCCTTTTCCAGCGGAAACCCCTGCCGGACAGGACTGATAGAATCGCGCCATGTTTTCAAACCGGCACATTCTGCGCATCGTCTCCGGCATCGCCGGCATCGCGATTCTGTTCGCGACGCTCGCGCCTTCGCTGTCGCAGGCCGCCGTTGCACGAAAGATCGGCAAGAATGGCTGGGCCGAAATCTGTACGGTCTACGGCCTTCAGGTCGTGCAGACTGATGGCGGACATGCCTCCCCCGCATCGCAGGTCGGCGACGCATCCGGGCACTTCGAACGCTGCCCATTCTGCCCGATCAATCCGGTCTACCTTCCGACGCCCTCCGCAAAAGCGGTGTATGCCAGCGAAACTGTCCTGCGCGCAGCGGCCTTGCACGGCCATGCACTGACGCCGGTATTCGTCCAGCACGGCAAGCAGGCGCGCGCGCCGCCAATCTTTTCCTGAGCCTTTGATTCACTGCATGCCCGCCGGAATACCGCGAGCATGCCATCGCCTATCAGATTCAGGAATTCAGCATGACACTCAGCATCCCCACCCTTTTGCGCATCTCCGTTGCCGGCATTCTCGCCGGCCTGTGCTCCATTCAGGCCGCATTCGCTCAAGCCAGGATCGAACAAGCCTGGGTACGCGCCACCGTCCCGCATCAAAAGGCCAGCGGCGCCTTCATGCGCATCACTGCCGACAAGGACACGGCACTGGTTGCCGCCAGCTCGCCCGCCGCGCGCACAATGGAAGTTCACGAAATGAAGCATGAACAAGGCGTGATGAAGATGCGCGCCATCGACAGGCTGCCACTGCCGGCCGGCAAGGCCGTCGAACTTGCGCCGGGCGGCTATCATCTGATGCTGTTCGACCTGAGCACGCGCCTGGAAGCCGGCGCCATCGTTCCGATCACGCTGGTGTTCGAAGATAAGGACGGCAAGCGCGAAAGCCTGACCGTCGATGCCACGGTGCAGCCGCTGACCGGACACGCGCCAGCCGGCCATCACAAGCATTGACGAAAAAAGGGGGCCACGGCCCCCTTTTCAATTCCTGCCTTACGGCCGGCCGAATGCCTAGTCGCGATCCTCGGCCGCCACTTCGTGCGTCTTCACCTCGCCGCGCTCGACGCGCAAGTGCTCATGCAGCCGGCGCACGGCGGCATCGAAGGCATCGCGCACGGCGACATACACGTCCTCGTTCGGATGGACACGGTTGAGGACGATTTCCTTCCCGTTGGCGACCAGATCGATACGCACTTCGTACAGATGCCCCTGCTGCCTGTGCTTGCCGCTGGTCTCGACAGCAACGTCGCAGCGGGTGATGCGATCGCTGATTTGCGCGAGCTTCTCGGCACGCCGGCGGATATCTGCCTCGACGGCTTCGGAAGCAGGGATGTTCAGAAATTGGATGTGCAACGGAATGGTCATGGATCAGAGTCAGTTGAGGTCGGATGAACCGGCCGACGGAACCGGGTTGCTACGAGACAAGCTTAGGATTCGCTGCATCAGGATTCCTTGATTCGAGTCAAAGTGCTCAGGATTGTCCGGACAGCGGGCGCTGGGGAGAAAGTCTGACTTTCCGCCATTCCTTCAGTCTGCAGCGGGAAGCTGTCCGGAAGCCGCCTTGCAAGTTCATTGCAGCAGAAATTATTTGACCTATAATTTCCAAGGAAACCAAAGAGGACGCCATGCGCGCCACCGCCCCGAACACGCCGACCACACCCTCCCCCGATGCCGTCCTCTCATCCGCCGTCGTGAAGGCCGCCGAACTGCTCGGAATCAGCCAGGCGCTGCTGGCAAAGGTGCTCGGCGTCAGCCCCGCCACGGTTTCACGGCTGGTCGCGGGCAGCTATCGTCTGAGCCCGGGCCGCCAGAAGGAATGGGATTTTGCAGTGCTGTTCGTGCGGGTCTTCCGCTCGCTCGACGCGCTGGTGGGGCATGGCGAAAGCGCACGTGCCTGGCTCACCGGCTACAACGCCGGCTTGAATGCAAAGCCGATCGACCTGCTGACGAACACCGAGGGCATCGTGCGCGTGCTGAACTATCTTGATGCCTACCGTGGCCGGATCTGATTCGGTACCTGCTTCAGTTTCCGAAGCGCTCGAACTCTGGCGCGCGGTCGAGGCCCAGCACCGGGTATCGACCATGGTGCTGGTCAAGACGCTCGACGAGCAGTACTTGCTGGAGCAGATCCTCGATGCATCCAAGCCGCCGCTACCAGCCGAGTGCGAGGAACTGCACTGGCTGCTGTTTACCCCATTCCGCTACCCGCCCCTGCCTTCCGGCTCGCGCTTCAGGGCGCCGCACGATCCGGGCGTGTTCTACGGAGCCGACGAGCGCCGCACCGCATGTGCCGAACTGGGCTACTGGCGCTGGCGCTTTCTGGCCGACAGTCCACTCGAGACACTCGAGCCGCTGCAACAGACTCTGTTCCGCGCTGCCGTTGCCGGCCCCTGTGTCGATTTACGGACAGCACCGTATATCGAACTCGCCCGGGACTGGAGCGATCCAACCGACTATGAGGCCTGCCAGCGCTTCGCGCGGGCCGCGCGCACGGACGGGATCGAGATCATCCGCTATGCTTCGGTACGCGATCCTGAGCACGGTGCCTGTGCCGCCGTTCTCTCGCCGTCCGCTTTTGCCCGCCCTGCGCCGCTTGAAACCCAGATCTGGAATCTGACCGTTACGCGCTCGCGCGTGATCTGGCGCCGCAACACCGTTTTCGAGAGCGAAGCCTTCGAATTTGCAACGGATCGTTGGTAACTTCTTGTTTTCAGAAGTAACTGACTATATTTGATCGCTTTAACCTGAAGGAGACTGGGGATATCCTGCGTGTTCCTACTTTGTCGAAAGGATTGTGCAATGAATGACAAGGTCGAATGGGAAATCGTCGACGATGCCCAGCAGACACAACAGGGTAACCGCCCTCCGCCGCACCCGGCCACATCGCAGGATGCCCTCAAGGCCATGCTGGGACCGTGGTGGCGCTGGAAGCTGGCCGGGATGTTCGTGCTTGCCGCGCTGGCGCTGGTACTTGTCACTGCGGTCGCCGGGGTTCTGGTTGTGACGGGGGTTGTGCTTGCGCTGGTCACGTTCGCCGTCGCGCGCGTGCGCAACTGGTTGCGCGGCGGCAGCCGGCTTCCGGACCACTATCGCTGATGCGCGCTTCGGCGCGTCCGCCTCTCCTGCGCGTAATGCCTCAGTACGGGCTGCCGTCCTTGTGCGCAAAACGCCAACGTCCATCGCTACCCAGTAGCGCCTGCAAATCATCCTTCGGATAAGCGACCGCATCGCCCGGCGTGCGGTCGCCGATTTCCAAATACACCACTTCGCCTTCGCTGCGGTTTTCCAGATGATGGCCGATGCCCGTGCCTGCCTTGAATCCCACACACATGCCGGGTTCGAGCAGCGTTTCCTGCTCGCCCAGCACCAGCGTCGGCTGCCCTGAAATCACATAGATGAACTCGTCCTGCAGGCTGTGCGCATGGTTCAGCGCCGAGACGCTGCCCGGAGCAAGGCGGGTCAGGTTGACCCCGAAGTTCGTCAGGCCGAACAGATCTCCGAGCGGTTGTTTGCCGCGGCCGGCCATGCGCGCGGCAAATTCCGGCGGATAGTTCGACGGCTTGCTGCGGGACGGCGCTTGCGAAGCGTGAATGGC
This sequence comes from Pseudomonadota bacterium, assembly GCA_023416415.1. Lineage (GTDB taxonomy): Bacteria > Pseudomonadota > Gammaproteobacteria > Burkholderiales > Burkholderiaceae_D > Noviherbaspirillum. The sequence continues at coordinate 9,702 of JAEZHR010000206.1, read as the reverse complement.
ATGAACGATAGGGTCTGGCACCTTGCTTCCTTTCTGGCGTGGATATGGACTTGAGGTGATATTGCCAATTTGAAACCGCGCCAGTGTATCGGCTCCCGGGAATCCCTGCAGAGCGCCAAAATGCATGAAACAATCTCATGCGATATGATCCTTAAATCCCTGCAATTCAAGGATTTATCAACAACATCGCATGAGGACAGTGCATGGATCGTCTTGCTTCCCACCCGCTTCGCAATCTCCCTCCGCTGGACGCCGTGCGCGGCTTCGTCGCGGTGGGACGACGCATGAGCATCACCCTGGCGGCGCAGGATCTCTGCCTGACTCAGTCTGCAGTGAGCCGGCAAATCCAGGCGCTCGAGGACTACTACCGCACGCCCCTGCTGGTGCGCAAGCATCGCGCAATCGCCCTCACCGATGCCGGCGCCCGCCTTTATGAACTTGCCGCGCCGTGGCTGGAACGCATGGCCGACTTTACCTACTCGGTGCGCAACGAGCGTCGAATGCAGCCCGTGACGATCACCGCGAGCATCGGCGTGGCCGCGCTATGGATATTGCCGCGTCTGGGCGCCTTCCAGGCACTGCATCCGGAGCTGGACGTGCGCATGGCTGCCAACAATCGCATGCTCGACCTGCAACAGGAAGCGATCGACCTGGCGATCCGCTATTGCACGCAGGCGGATGCCGGGCCGGGCGCGGTGCGCCTGTTCGGCGAAAGAATCGTGCCGGTCGCAGCGCCCGCCATTGCCGCGCGTGCCTTCGCGACACCCGGCGGCGTGCTGGAACACGCGCTGCTCGATTACGACGATCGCCCGCGCCCCTGGCTTCAGTGGTCACACTGGCTCAAAACGCACGGACTGGAGCACGCAAGGCCGAAGGCCACGCTGCATTTCAATCAGTACGACCAGGTGATCCAGGCCGCACTGGAAGGCCAGGGCGTGGCGCTGGGGCGCATTGCATTGATTCGCCCGATGCTGGCCGACGGCCGGCTGGTTGCGCAGCCAGGTGCCCTGGTCGACGTCGACGACTATGCCTACTGGCTGATCGAAGCCGTGCCCGATCCGCGGCCCGAGGTTCGTCTGTTTCGCGACTGGTTGGCGGGTCAGGCGGTGGAGCCGATCACGACTGACATCGCAGCCTGACGTCGCGCATAGTCCAGCGCGTCTTCCAGCCGGTCATTTCCCCAGAACATCTCTTCGCCCACGAAGAAGGTCGGAGCGCCAAAGATTCCGCGTCGGCGCGCTTCTTCCGTCTGATGCCGCAATGCGAGCTTGACCGGCTCGTTGCCGGCCTGCGCGAGCACGGCCTCCGGATCGGCGCCGGCCGCACTTAACGCCTGGCGCACACGGGCTTCGTCGTTGATGTCCAGGTCATCGACGAAGTTCTGCTGCATCACCTCCTTGCAAAACCTCGCACACCATGCCTGATCGGCTCCCGCCAGCGCCACGCGCGCCGGGAGCACGCCAACACGCGGGAAACGGCTCGGACGGCGAAACGGCAAGCCGTACTTTGCCGCCTGGCGTTCCATGTCGCGCCACACATAGCGTCCCTTTTCCTTCTGCTGCACGAAAGGTGCCTCCCGCCATCCCAGCTCGCGGAAGATGGGGCCGAGCAGCATCGGCTTCCATGCCACCTGCACGCCCGCCGCCCGGGCCGGTTCCTCGATGCGCATGACGCTCAAATAGCTGTAGTTGCTGCCGAAATCGAACCACAGCTCGATGATGGGGGGGGCGATCGGCTTGCATGAACGTTTGCATGACCACCTCACTCAAGAATGACAAGACAGCGTGCTTCGATGCTGCGACGCAGCGGGGCGTCCGGCGGGGCGCCGGGATCGTCGAACGCGCAGTGCGGGGTCATGCGCGCCGGACTGTCAAGGCGAGAATCGAAAGACTTGAACACCAGCACCTCCTCCGGCGTCATGTGCGGGTAGTAGTACCAGGCGTGTGCGTCGGAATGATGAGCGAGATAGATTTCGCCGGTTCGCTCCGGGTAGATGATTTCGGTGGCCACCCAGTCCTGAGGTGAAAAACTTCGGGCGTCGCACACCGCCAACGGCGTGTCTACAGCGGGCACCTGGATCGGACGCCAGAAGTTCAGGATCAGGTAAGGCCGATCGTCAGGAGCACCCGGCAACACCGCACGCATGCGGCGTGGCCCGGACATTTCCGTGTAGTCGTTGTGTACCCTGCCCAGCGCGGCCGGCTTCTTGCCGTCGCCCGGTCGCCCGAATCCGAGCGGAGCCCCATCCGGTTCGCGCATGCGGCGCTGGTGATCGAACACCACCGCGCGCAGACCGCCAGTCAATGCCAGCGCAAGCGCCTCGATCTCGCGGCAGTACACGGCGCGCACTTCGGCATCATCGTAGAAATCGCGCATTCGGCTGCGTTGCCACAGCAGTTCGAAACCGCTGGTCTCCAGCCCGAGCCCGGAAGCAAGGCCGCGCGCATCGCGAATGGGCACCGAATGCAGCTCGAACGTGCAGTTGTCCCGCATCACGCCCGGCGGGGGTTCGTACATGTAGTTGTAGGGGCGCGAAGTGCTGAGGGCGAGATAGCCGAGTCCGGCCATCACCGACGCGCCATTGGCGGTATGCATGTCCATGTTTTCCTCCGGTTAGCGCATGCAGCATAGAGCGCCGCCGTGGAAGCGGACAAACGGAAAAGCAGCATGTCACGCATGCACAAACCACATGCAAACACGGCAGGAAAAGCAAGAACGCGCAACAATGAGCATCGCCACGCCGCAGCGAAACATCACCCCAGACGAACGGGCTGCCCAAATTCCTGCCTCCTCGCCTCGAGGCTCGCGAAATGCATAGGCACGCTGGTCAAATTTCGGCCCACTGGCGTTTCATCGGCATTGCACCGCTGATCGTGTACTCGCCATTCATCTTTAAGTCACCCAATGCATCGACATATTCATGCGCACGAGGACTTCTGTATGCATGGAGAGGCCCCATATCCTCGCCATCTTCGTCCATGAGGCTTTCATCGTCGGTTGCAAGCAAAGCGCCCATTTTTCCCGCCTTCATTACCACGAGCTGAAGGCAGATATGCTTGAGTTTCTCCGGCACGCCCGGATTTTCGTATTCTCTCTCAACATATACGATCGGCTTGTTTTCCTGTTCGCTCCAGAGGAACCTCAGCATACGCCGCCACATGATCCTGCCGGTCTCGTTGGTAATCTGAGCGCTCAGGTGCTTTCCATCCAGTGCATATCCCGGCAGACCTATTTTGTAATCCTGGCCCGCATATACGCTCTGGCAACTGCCACCGACTTCCGTTCCGGTCATGAAAAGATCTTCCAACTTCGACGAAATAGAAGCTTGAAGCTTGTTAATTTTTTCAATATAAAATCCCGGTGCTTCAAGCTTTTTGACAAGATCATTCAAATCATCTTCCAACCCCATACCTCGAGGAATATCGCGCAAGGACTTAAGCGCCGCTGCGATATTCTTTTTTGAATCATCTCGCGCCAGAATTTCTAATAAATCTTTCTCAAATTGTTTGGAGTCAATTTCCCCACCATGCATTTCATTCAAAGCGCTCAAAGCGTTTTCCGGATCCGTTTCATCGTACAGAACAGATTCAAGGAAAACCAATTTGTCCGGCTCAAGATGCCCTTGTTCGATAAATCGATCCCTCAAGAATTCGATCGGGTCAACCCTGGACTCCAAATCCTTCTCCGTGTACTGAACTTTCTTGTCCCAATTCATTTCCTCCTGCCATAACTTCCATGCCTCAGGTTTCTTACTGGAAATGAAGGCAATGTGCTCATTTTTTTCAGTATCGTTGCGAACTTTGTTGTTCAGCTCTCCACCCTTGTCAGCAACCAGACATTTTGCCAGAACTGCAACCTCACCCCTCGCAGCATCACGCAGCTCGGCGTCCAGCACATCTGTAGTAATCGACGTAGCATACCATTGCAGTGCCATTGGATCCCGTGCAGTCTCAAAGTACCGTTCGTAGTTTTCTGCAAACTCCTCTATCTCCGCTTCCGGAACGGAATACAAGGCAGAGAAAAGCAGTCTTTCAGCAGATATTGCATCCTTTCCAGAATGAATCGCATTGAGAGCCGCTTGAACATTTCCGGTCTTATCGGATCCTCCATTCACAAGTTTTGCAAGAGAGATCACATCATTCATTTCTCTCGTAATTCCAATCGGGAATTTTGCTTGGTCTATCCCTTGGATGACTGCGTTTGCAATTCTGCACTTCGTATTCGAATCGATCGTTTTTACCAGAGCGAGTTCGGAAATGAATGACAGGAGAGGTTCCGCCTTTCTAAAGTCCCGGATCCGATTCCCTCCGATCAACTTGGTCAGCGATGCGATACCGTCAGGCGACTTCCCGAAATCAGAAAGCACGAACAGGGGCGCAGAAAATACCTGCGCCCTTTTTGCCTTGAACTGCTTTGCGAACGATTCAAATTTCTCGGCCACCTCCTGATCGCGAATGCTCAGATAGAGGCAAATCGTCGCGGGGATTAGTGCATTTCCATCACCATATTCACCATACCGACTGAGCATATCCTTGAAAAACTCCGATTCCCGTGTCTCTTGCGCAGCATCCAACATCAGAATTCCGGTGAAAATAGCCCAATGAAGCAATGGCGAGGAATCCGCCTCATCTGCCTCACGATAAATAGAATAGAGCTGCGGAAGATTATTTAACACCTCACGTACTTGAAATATCGAATTCCGCCCAGCGTCACATTTGAACAAATCTTCCACAAACACTTGTTTGTCCTGGAGATCATTTCTGTCATTTTCGGCCACCCATACCCTTATCGCCTTTCGAAGCAAGCCAATCACGTCAGAGTTGGAGATAGGCACGAAGTTCCGAATAACTGAATATTTCATCGGATTCGGAGACCGCAGTTCGGTCAGAAGATCTCCTGCCGTTCGATTGGCTGCAACAATTTGCATTTCCAGCAATCCCATGAGAAATTTTCGGTCGGGATTCAACGCGGTCTTGAGACTTGCGAGGTCATCACATTTCGATAGCCACTCGTTGTATGCCGAGCCGATTCCCGGAGAGGATTGATGATTGATGATTTCACCGAAACTGCCGAGCATATCCATCGTCTCTATACAGAAATGGAGCGGGCTTTCAGTTTTCGACAATGACTCACCGAGCAAAACTAGAAGGCGATGCTTTGTTTTCGCATAGATCAGATCGCTTCCGGCGAAACTTGAGAAGCGGCTGATTGTGCGCTTGAGAACCTCTCTTTCACCTGCCCCGGCGTCGTTCAACGTTTTCGAAACTTGGGCCGTGAGCGACGGGTTTCCTGCATTGGCTGCGTAAAACAGGACACCCACCGTCTTGTCATTGAAGCGTTGTAGCGTATTCATCAACTCCTTTGCGTCGCCATCGTTCTGCATCGCTTTTCCGATGATCTGGCTTCCGGCATACATCAACTTGCTGTCATTGCTCAACAAAAGCGAACGGTAGGTTTCAGCAAGTTCCGCAGATTGATGCACCGGGATTTCCATTCCCAGCAAGTGGGCGGCAGAGTAGGCAAGCCATGTCGATGTGGTTGACGATTTCTGCACCGGATCAAGTTCTTGGTGTAGTTCGCGCATGAACTCCGGAATCTTCGACCCCGCAACTTCAAACAGGCTTTCTGATCCGAAACTCCTCTCAATTATCTGGAAATTTCCTGCCTGACCACCCAGGTGGCTTCCGCCTGCAGGGACAGATTGCGTGGGGGAGCTTAGAAGCCATAACTTCACCAGATCGAGCATGGTGTCCCGCGAAAGTTTGAAGGACGCGGCAGGCTTGTTCGCATCAGCGGAAGAGCCGGTGTTCGCTGCCGCCAGACGATAGAAGTGGATGAAGGAATCGTCTCCGGCCTTCGCGACTTTCTCCCCGATCGCGGCAACCACCGCGGCATCGGACGGGGACGGGTTGAAGTGAGTGAATTTCTTTGCAATGTCGCCTACGGCTACGTATTCCAGACATAGCTTCAGCACGCGCTGCCGGAGCGCGGATTCGGCCGGAGTATCACCTACCTCCATTTTCCGGAACAGCGCCAGTATGTCGGGCATATGGCGATTCCGCGTGATGTATTTTTCGAAAATCGCGGCTTTGATTTCGATCCGCACATCCTTCAGTTCGGGCAAAACCGGTGCCGTGGGAGGATAGCTATTGCGGCTGTCAGCAATTGCACGATCAATGCACGAAGTCAGAGTCATCGCAACATTTCGATCAGCGTCATTCAGCTTCCATTGATGGTCGGCGACTTCGGTTTGGCCGGTTAAGCTCGTCGTCCGCTGAGCAGGCACACGGCCAGTTGGCGAAGTTGTTCGCGGAGATGCGCCCAGCGATAGCGGCCTGCGGCCTCCTGTCGCGTAAATAGGCGGAGTTTCCGGCCGCTCATTCTGTTCGGTCCCTGAGTTGGCCGGGGTTTCCGGCGGACCGCTGTGTCCGGATCCTTGAGTCGCTGCAGGTGGTGGTGTTCCCGGCGTTTCAAGTGCTCCACCGCCGGAATCCTGATTGGATCGGCTGAAGAAAGCGGAAATCGAAAAGCAGCAACTGGAGGAAGGAGAAGCCATGGGAAATGTCGAAAATTGGAGATGGCGGTGGGTGGTTGCACATCCGCTTTCAGTTCCCCATCTGATCCCAATCGCAGGTGCTGACCGACGTCACCGCAGACGTGGATTTCATCGTCAACATGTACGTGGTTGCGCTTTGTACGCCGATGCCGCTGCACTAGCCTGTCTCTTCTGCTACTGCTGCAGCCCGTGCCTGCAAGCCGGGCTCACCCGATGCGAGGCAGCGTACGCGCGTTCAGATACACAGTGTAGCTTGACCGCAGGCTTGCATCGTCATGGCGCAGAAGCCTTTCGCAGCAAGCCCGCCACTTGTTACCTTGCTCCAAGTCATCGCTTCCATCCGACCTCATGAGCGAGCATCTTCGTACCGCATCCCATGGTGCGAATCGCATGCATAAGAGCTAACATTGCGCCTTCACCAACCACTCCAGCAGAAGAGGCCCAGCATGAACATTGCAAACGACGTCACCGAACTGATTGGCAACACTCCTCTGGTGCGGCTGCGCCGTGTGACCGATGGCGCCGGCGCCGAAGTCCTTGTCAAGCTTGAATTCTTCAACCCGGCCCACAGCGTGAAGGACCGCATCGGCGTCGCCATGATTGACGCTGCCGAACAGGCCGGCATGATCAAGCCAGACACCATCATCGTCGAGCCGACCAGCGGCAACACCGGCATCGCGTTGGCCATGGTGTGCGCCGCGCGCGGCTACCGCTGCGTGCTGACCATGCCGGAGACGATGAGCAAGGAACGTCGCGTGCTGCTGCGCGCCTATGGCGCCGAACTGATTCTCACGCCCGGCCCGGACGGCATGGGCGGCGCGATTCGCAAGGCCGAGGAGATGGTTGCCTCCGATCCGCGCTATTTCATGCCCCAGCAGTTCAAGAACGCGGCCAACCCGGAAGTGCACCGCAAGACCACGGCAGAGGAAATCTGGCGCGACACCGATGGCAAGGTCGACATCCTGGTCGCCGGCATCGGCACCGGCGGCACGATCACCGGCGTCGGTGAAGTGATCAAGGAACGCAAGCCGGAATTCAAGTGCGTCGCGGTGGAACCGGATGCATCCCCGGTACTCTCCGGCGGCCAGAAGGGTCCGCATCCGATCCAGGGCATCGGTGCCGGTTTCGTGCCGGACGTGCTCAATACCAAGGTCTATGACGAAGTCGTTCGCGTGAAGAACGACGACGCCTTCGAGATGGCGCGCCGCACGGCCAGGGAGGAAGGCCTTCTGGTCGGGATTTCCTCGGGCGCGGCGATCTGGGCGGCGGTGCAGGTGGCAAAACGGCCCGAAAATGTCGGCAAGATGATCGTTGTCATCGTGCCCTCCTTCGGCGAACGCTACCTGAGCACGCCGCTGTTTGCCAATCTGGCTGACTGATCGCCCCGATCATCACCGTCACTTCGTTCACAGGGGCGGCCCCGTCCTGCCCCTGACCGCTCCCGCCGCCCCCCTCTTCGCCCCTGCTTGAATTGAAGGCAAGCAGGGGCGCGCCCGCCTGCCCGCATACGCCGCATTTTTTCGTATTCCACGCAACCAATCCCGCTCTCGTCGGTCGTATTTGTGCTTCGTCGAAACATTGCGCATGGCAAATACATCAAGCCTCTGATCGAGCACTGTTGCGGCGCCTGGCCTCCATCGAGGCAAGATCCTGAACAGGAACTACATGCCAACATTTTCCAAAGTCATCGAAAACCTTTACGTCCGCGTCGGAATTGGTTTGCTCGCGGCGGCGATCGCGATCGGCTTCGCCGTCCGGCCGTTCGAACTGCCGGCCGAAAGCAGCATCGTGCAGTCGCAGGACATCACCGAAATCACCCGACTGGCGGGCGAAAAGGACCGCCTCGAGTACCTGCTGCTTGCCAATCCGCTCTCCGACTACCCGCGCTACGTCTACAAGTACAAGGATGCGCCGCAGATGCACGTGGTCAAGGTGCCGGCCAACTCGCACCAGAACCTCGAGCGCGAAGTGCTGCTCAAGAACGGCATTCCCTATGCAATCGCCTCCGAGGAATTCCTCGCGCAGCATGAAGATGCGCTGAAGGACGACTCCGCAAGCGGCCAGACCGCGTCCGAGATCGGCATGTTCATCGCACGCAACCTGGTCGGCCTGCTGCTGATCGGCGTGATGATCTACATGCTGAGGAAAGGCATGCCCGGCATGGGCGCTTCGGCTTCCGTCATCAAGCCCGAAAACCTCAAGGGCAGCATGGATGACCTGATTGGCATGGACGACATCAAGCGCGAAGTCGCCCACCTCGAAGAAATGATCCGCAACCGCGACGTCTATCGTTCGCACAACATCGACAAGCCCTTCAACGTGATGCTGACCGGCCCGGCCGGCACCGGCAAGACCAAGCTCGCCGGCTATCTGGCCAAGAAGCTGGACATTCCGCTCATCCAGGCTTCCGGGTCGGGGCTGGAATCCGGCTTCGTCGGCGGCGGCGCCAAGGCCCTGAACGCGCTGTACAAGAAGGCATGCGCGCAGGAACGCTGCATCATCTTCCTCGACGAAGCGCAAAGTCTGTTCATGCCGCGTGGCCGCGGCGACAAGAAGTGGGACGACGACACTGCCAACACCCTGCTCGGCCTGCTCGACGGCATCAAGAGTGACGAAGGCTCTGGCGTGATCTGGATCGTCGCCTCCAACTTCGATGACGCCAGCATGGCGATGGACGAAGCGATGCTGCGTCGCTTCTCGGTGAAGATCAACTTCCGCCTGCCGAACCGCGCAGAGCGCCGCGAGCTCGTGCGCGTGTTCCTCATGCGCAAGGATGCCGAATGCGTCGACTGGACCGATCTGAACCTCGACTACGTGGCCGAGATCACCGCCAACCTTTCCCCAGCCCTGATCGAGACCGTGGTCGACCGTGCATCGATGATCGCGATCCAGGAAAAGACCGTCATCAACACCGACGTGCTGTTTCGTGCCTTCGAACGCGCTGCCATCGGCCTGACCGATCGTGCGACGACTGCCGAGAAGCACAAGGAACGCGAACGCATCGCGCTGCACGAACTCGGTCACTTCTTCATGCAGATCGATCCCTATCTGACGCAAGGCATGAGCTGGGCCGAAGTGAAGGAAAAGTCGGCGCTGCTGAAGATCAGCACGGAAGCCGTGTCCAAGATCGGTGCGCTCGGCTACGT
>JAEZHR010000394.1 GCA_023416415.1 Pseudomonadota bacterium | reverse complement strand
GTAGGAGAAGGAGGTCAGGACCTGATGGTGGAACTCGCGTCCCGGCGTCCCGAGGAAAAAGCCGACATCGAGGCCGCCGTTGCGCACCTCCTGCAGCACCGAACCCGACATGCCGTGCTGCAGCCGGGTGGACAGCTGTGGATAGCCTTCGACCAGGCGCTTGAGGAAGGGGCCGAGCCGGATGAACTCGGGGTCGAGGATGGTGCCGATGGCCAGTTGCCCGGACAGGGTCGAGTGCAGTGCAGCCGCGCCCTGACGGAATTCGGCCACGCTCTCCATCACGCGCTCGGCAAAGGGCAGCAGGCGCGCGCCATCGTCGGTGAGCACCATGCCGGAGGGCCTGCGCGTGAACAGCTGCAGATTCAGGTCGGCCTGCAGGGCCTTGATCTGCAGACTGACCGCGGGCTGGGTCAGACGCAGGCGTTCTGCAGCGCGGGTCAGATTGCCTTCGCGCGCGACGGTGACGAAGGCGCGGATATGGGTCAGATCCATCGGAATCCTCATTTGGCGCGCTTATATCGTCCTTGACGAAAATTCATTGGATGCGCGCGGATTGCCGGCATATTCTGGCAACAATCGTCAATCCGCCAAAGGAATTCTTATGTCCGCTGCCATCATCGCGCATTTCGTCAATGGCCATCAGGTCGCCGCGCCGCATGGACGCCGGCAGGATGTGTACAACCCTGCCACCGGGGAAGTCTGTGCTCAGGTCGCGCTGGCGAGCGAAGACGAAGTGAATCAGGCCGTGGCGGCGGCATCGGCCGCGGCGCCGGCCTGGGCCGAGACCGCGCCGCTCAGGCGGGCGCGCATCCTGGCGAAATTCCGGGAGCTGATCGAGCAGAACCACGATGCCTTGGCCGCTGCGATCACGCGCGAGCACGGCAAGGTGTTCTCGGACGCGAAGGGAGAAGTCGTGCGCGGGATGGAGGTCGTGGAGTTTGCCAGCGGCATCGCGCAATTGCTCAAGACCCAGTACAGCGACAACATCGGCGGGGGCATCGACAACTGGCAGTTGCGCCAGCCGCTGGGCGTGACTGCCGGCATTACCCCGTTCAATTTTCCCTTCATGGTGCCGATGTGGATGGCGCCGCTGGCTTTGGCCACCGGCAATACTTTCGTGCTCAAGCCGTCGGAGCGCGATCCGACGCCATCGCTGATGATTGCCGACCTGCTGCAGCAGGCCGGCCTGCCGGATGGTGTCTTCAACGTCGTGCAAGGCGACAGGCTTGCTGTGGAAGCGCTGCTCCGGCATCCGGACGTGAAGGCGGTGTCCTTCGTCGGCAGCACGCCGATCGCGGAAACCATCTACACCGAAGGAGTGCGACGCAAGGGTGCCTATCCGCTACGGGTACAGGCCCTCGGCGGTGCCAAGAACCATCTGGTCGTCATGCCGGATGCCGATCTCGAGCAGGCAGTCGATGCGCTGATCGGCGCCGCCTACGGCTCGGCGGGTGAGCGCTGCATGGCCGTTTCGGTGGCCGTGGCGGTGGGCAGCGTAGCCGATCGTCTGGTTGAGGCGCTGGTGCCGCGTGTACGGGCGCTGAAGGTGGGCAACGGCATGGATGCAGCGTCCGAGATGGGACCGCTGGTCACGGCTGAGCACAAGGCCCGCGTCGAGGCCTACATCGCGGCAGGGGAGGCGGCCGGCGCCAGGCTGCTGGTCGACGGACGCGGACTGAAGGTGCCAGGACACGAGAACGGCTTTTTCCTCGGCGGCTCCTTGTTCGACCATGTGCGGCCGGACATGACGATCTACCGGGACGAGATCTTCGGACCCGTACTGTGCGTGGTGCGCGTACCGGACTTCGCTTCTGCGGTGGAGTTGATCAATGGGCACGAGTATGGCAACGGCGCCGCGCTGTTTACCTCCGATGGCAATACCGCCCGGGAATTTGCGCGCCGCATCGAAGTCGGCATGGTGGGCGTCAATGTTCCCATTCCCGTGCCGATGGCCTGGCATTCCTTCGGCGGCTGGAAGCGCTCTTTGTTCGGCGACCAGCATGCCTACGGGGAAGAGGGCGTACGGTTTTACACGCGCTACAAGTCGGTGATGCAGCGCTGGCCGGAAAGCATAGGGAAGGGCGCCGAGTTCACGATGCCCGTGGCCAAGTGAGTCCGGTGTTTCACACTGCCGGAAACGTCGTCAGCGGTCAGCCACAGTGTTCCAGTCCGGCAACAGCCCGCTGCCTGCGGCCATGTTCAGCGCCGTTTTGCGGCGGCAACCCATGATCGGCGCCAAAAGAAGCCGATACGAGCAAGGTTGCCGGCACGGGAGGGCTGTCAATTCGCCGCATTGTGGATAAGTCTCTGCAAATCGCCTTGATCCGATGTGGACAGAATATCGAATTCGCTAAGGTGCATTTTTTCTCCAGTTAACGTCCTCTCGCCATACAGGGTTTTTTCAGCAGATATCCGTTCTCCAAGCCGTTGAAGCAGAACGCGTAAACCGGGTTATCCACAGGATTGTGGTCACGTTAACCATTACTACTACTTTTATATAAAGCAAATCATAAAAACCACCGGTAATCCGGCCGGAAGGAAGGGGACGCAATGCAAGCAGCGGGAAAGTTCGATTACATCGTCATAGGCGCCGGAACGGCAGGCTGCGCACTGGCAAAGCGCCTGGTCGAGGATCAGGGTGTCTCCGTCTTGCTGCTGGAAGCCGGTGAAAAGGACAACTACATCTGGGTTCATATCCCGGTGGGTTATCTGTACTGCATTGGCAATCCGCGTACCGATTGGCTGTTACGCACCGAACCGGAGCCGGGCCTGAACGGACGCAGCCTTATCTACCCGCGCGGCAAGGTCCTTGGCGGCTCCTCGTCGATCAACGGCATGATCTATATGCGCGGGCAGGCGCGCGATTACGGAGAATGGGCCCGCTTGACCGGTGACGAGGCCTGGGACTGGAAAAACGTCCTTCCGGTATTCAGGAAGAGCGAGGATTATCACAAGGGCGCGGATGCCTTCCACGGCGCGGGCGGCGAATGGCGCGTCGAGAAGCAGCGCCTGTCCTGGGAGATCCTCGATGCCTTCCGCGACGCAGCACGGGAGACCGGTATTCCGTTCACCGATGATTTCAATCGCGGCGACAACGAAGGAAGTGCTTACTTTGACGTCAATCAGCGTGCAGGGGTGCGCTGGAGTGCGGCTCGGGCATTCCTGAAGGCGGCGGCGAGGGGCCCGGGAAGGCTGGAAGTCCGCACCGGTTGTCAGGTCAGGCGCTTGCGGATCGAGGCGACAGAGCAGGGCAGGGTATGCACCGGCGTGGAGTTCGTCGAGAACGGCAGCCTGCATTTCGCGGAGGCCGCACGCGAGACGATTTCCGCCGCGGGTGCCATTGGGTCGCCGCAGATTCTGCAACTGTCGGGCATCGGACCTGCCGATCTGCTTACGAAACATGGCATTCCGGTTCTTCTGGATGCGCCCGGCGTCGGCGAGAATCTGCAGGACCACCTGCAACTGCGCATGGCCTTCAAGGTGCAGGGCGTGCCTACCCTTAATACGCTGGCCGGAAACTGGCTCGGCAAGCTGCGTATCGGCCTTGAATATGCATGGTCGCGCAGCGGACCGATGTCGATGGCGCCATCCCAGCTCGGGGCCTTTACGCGGTCCGATCCGAGCCAGGAGACGCCCAATCTCGAATACCACGTGCAGCCGCTTTCGCTGGACAAGTTTGGCGAGCCCTTGCACGACTTCCCCGCCTTCACGGCCAGTGTGTGCAATCTGCGTCCGACGGCGCGCGGGCATGTGCGCATCGTCTCGCCCGACCCGGCGATTGCGCCGAAGATTGCACCGAACTATCTGAGCACGCGGGAAGACCGCAAGGTTGCAGCGGATGCGCTGAAGCTGACGCGCCGCATCGCGGCGGCATCTGCATTGCGAAAATATCAACCTGAGGAGTTCCGCCCCGGTCTGCAGTTCCGTACGGAAGAAGAACTGGCGGCAGCGGCCGGCGACATCGGTACGACCATCTTTCACCCGGTGGGGACGTGCAAGATGGGGCGCAACGAAGACCCGATGGCGGTGCTGGACAGCCGGTTGCGGGTCAAGGGTGTTCAGCGTCTGCGCGTGGTCGATGCGTCGGCGATGCCGACGATTACGTCAGGCAATACCAACTCGCCCACGCTGATGATTGCGGAGCAGGCTGCGCGCTGGATCCGCGGCGGAAGCTGAAACAGGGTGAAGGTCAGGTTGACTACAGGGCAGCCGCGTAGATCGCCCGCGCATCCTCGCGCGTGATTTCACGCGGATTGTTGGTCAGCAGTCGTGTCTGCAACATGGCATCGTCTGCCAGGCGGTCCAGGTCTGCTTCCGCAATGCCCACGTCGCGCAGCCGTGTTTCAATTCCGGTCTCCAGGGCAATCCCGTCCATCCGCGCGATCAAGGCTTCGGTACGCGCTTCTTCACTGCCGCTGGCGCCGGGAGCGACGATCTCTGCCAGTTCGGCGTAGTGCGACAGGGCCGCCGGTGCGTTGAAGCGCAGGACATGGGGCAATACCAAGGCGTTGGAGAGACCATGCGGCACGTGGAAGATGCCACCGATCGGATAGGCTAGCGCATGGACCGCCGCCACTGGAGCATTGGCAAAAGCCTGACCGGCGAGCATGGCCCCAAGCAGCATGGCTTGTCTTGCTGCAAGATTTTCTCCGTCTCTGCAGGCTGTCACGATATTGGCCGACAAGAGGCGCAATGCCTGACAGGCGAGCATATCGGACAGCGGATTCTTTTTCAGACGGCTGGTATAGGCCTCGATCGCATGCACCATGGCATCGATGCCGGTTGCGGCAGTCACCTTGGGTGGCAGGCCTATCGTCAGTTCGGCATCGAGAATGGCGAGGTCGGCGTACAGCTGCGGTGAAACCACGCCGGTCTTCGTGGTTTCGCCTGTCGTGACGATGGCGATTGGCGTCACTTCAGAACCGGTGCCGGCAGTGGTCGGGATCTGGATCAGGGGCAGGCGCTTACCCTTCACATTGCCAATGCCGAACATCTCCTTCAAGTCCTGCATGGCGGGCACCAGCACGGCGATCAGTTTTGCGACATCCATCGAGCTGCCGCCGCCCCAGCCGATCACCAGATCAACGTTTTTCTCACGTGCCTTTGCTGCAGCGTCTCTTACCACGGACTCTGGCGGGTCGGCGACCACGTCTGCATAAAGGTGGACTTGGTGCCCGGCTTTCCGAAGGGTGTTCAGCGAGGGTTCCAAGATTCCGCTGCGCAACAGTCCCGCGTCCGTCACGACCAGTATCTGGTGTGGGCCGGGGTAGTGTTGTTCCACCAGGTCCGCCAAACGGTTTGCTGCTCCGGTTTCACATACGACGTGGGGGACGGTGCTGAAGCTGAAAGTGGGAAGGGGGCTCGCTTGCATGGTTTGTCTCCGAAGGGAGAGGTAATTGTATCTTTTCCTATATCGACTCGGCGGTTGACTGTTTCACGTGAAACAGTCACGACCTTGATATTCGGATTCTGCACTTTCTTTCAGACGTGAACATCAAGCCCTGCCATTCTCGAAATCATCGCGGCAATGAACGAAGATGGGATTGATCTGCATCCACCGGGCGCGAAGGCGTGCTTTCGTCCACAACCGTGCCTGCAGATCCAGGCTATGCATTCAATCCATCCGGGGAAAATGCCTATCCGAACACGTTGGACATATACGTAAAGTCGAGCAAACAGTATGTTGAAGCTCAGCCAGCGTTGGCTCGCACGATGCCGTGATACTTGTTTCGGAGCGAAGGCCGGGGTGGGCGAGCAGAGGGGGGGAGTCCTGCCGGTGTTTGCGGGATCGACTCGCGCAGCCTGAATGACGATGTTCCACGTGAAACAATCTCCTCCATTACTATCACTGGCTACGCCGGTCATTCAGCGGGAGCACGCTAATTGCCCGTATAATTTCGCCTCCGGCGCCGCCGCGCAGTTCAACCTGATCGGTTTCGCACCGACGAGGCGTACCATGATTTTTCCTTCCGAATTCGATGTCATCGT
>JAEZHR010000182.1 GCA_023416415.1 Pseudomonadota bacterium | reverse complement strand
CGGTCCGTCCCACCTCTGCCATGCCAATCCATGCTCGATAACCTGACTCAGCGACTGGCCAAAGTCGTCAAGACCATGCGCGGTGAAGCGCGCCTGACCGAATCGAATACCGCCGACATGCTGCGCGAGGTACGCCTGGCGCTGCTCGAGGCCGATGTCGCCCTGCCGGCGGTGCGCGAATTCATTGCGCGCGTGAAGGAAAAAGCCATGGGCGAGGAAGTGGTCGGCTCGCTGACTCCGGGCCAGGCTCTGGTCGGCGTGGTGCAGCGTGAGCTTGCCTCGCTGATGGGCGCCGATCTCGGACCGGAAGCGACCCAGCTCAACTTCGCCACCCAGCCGCCGGCAGTGATCCTGATGGCCGGCCTGCAGGGCGCCGGCAAGACCACGACCGTCGGCAAACTCGCCAAATACCTGCGTGAGCAGAAGCGCAAGAAGGTACTCACGGTGTCGGCCGACGTCTATCGCCCGGCCGCGATCGGACAGCTGGAAACGGTGACAGGCCAGGCCGGCGCGGACTTCTTCCCCTCTTCCCCCAGCGACAAGCCGGTCGACATCGCGCTGCGCGCCCTCGATCATGCGAAGCGCCACTACCACGATGTGCTGCTGGTCGATACTGCCGGCCGCCTCGGCATCGATGAAGCGATGATGCAGGAGATTGCCGCCTTGCACGCGGCGGTCAAGCCAATCGAAACGCTGTTCGTGGTTGACGCCATGCTGGGCCAAGATGCGATCAATACCGCGCGTGCCTTCAATGACGCCCTGCCGCTGACCGGCGTGGTGCTGACCAAGCTCGATGGCGATGCGCGTGGTGGCGCGGCGCTGTCGGTACGTCACGTGACCGGCAAGCCGATCAAGTTCACCGGCGTGGCGGAAAAGCTGGATGGACTGGAAGCCTTCGACCCGGATCGCATGGCCAACCGCATTCTCGGCATGGGCGACATTCTGGCGCTGGTGCAGGAAGCGCAGAAGGGCGTGGACGTCGAGGCGGCCAAGGGTCTGGCCGACAAGATCAAAGGTGGCGGCAAGTTCGATCTGAACGACTTCAAGTCCCAGCTCTCGCAGATGAAGAAGATGGGCGGACTATCCGGCCTGATGGACAAGCTGCCGGCACAGTTCCAGCAGGCGGCCGGCAATGCCGACATGAACCAGGCGGAAAAGCAGGTGCGCCGCATGGAAGGCATCATCAATGCCATGACACCGCAGGAACGTGCCAAGCCTGAACTGATCAAGGCCTCGCGCAAGCGTCGCATTGCCACCGGCGCCGGCGTCCAGGTGCAGGAAGTCAACCGCATGCTGTCGCAGTTCGAGCAGATGCAGTCGATGATGAAGAAGCTCAAGGGCGGCGGCATGATGAAGATGATGCGCAGCATGAAAGGCATGCTGCCCGGCCTGCGCTGATCCATCCGGCCGTATCGGCCATACCGGCCACCATGAAAGCGGGGTGACGCCTGAAGGGCGTACCCCGCTTCTTCTTTGCGGGCGCAACTCCGTGCCGCATCCGGGCTTTCCATTCAATTCTGCAGTCTTGGGCAGCCCTTTCCAAGGGCGGGAAGACGCGCCGGTTTCAGTGGAAAAATACCCTCCCGCCGACCGTGCGATATCCGCGCCGATAGCGCCGTCGCGCGGCATCCACGCAATGGTGCGAAATCGATCAAAAAAAACTTGCAACACTCTGAAAAGCGCACCACTATTAGCGGTGCGTAAATTTCACGCAAATTCCCAACGTTCCTGCGAAGGAGGCTCACAGATGGCAACCGCCAAAAAACCCGCGGCGAAAGCCGCAGCCAAGAAACCCGCTGCGAAAAAGTCCGCAGTGAAACCCGCAGCAAAGAAGGCAGCTCCGGCCAAGAAGGCAGCAGCCAAGCCGGTAGCAAAGAAGGCGGCTCCGGCCAAGAAGGCAGCGCCCGCCAAGAAGGCGGCTCCGGCCAAGAAGGCAACAGCCAAGCCGGTAGCAAAGAAGGCAGCTGCCAAGCCGAAGACCGCTCGCAAGCCGAATGCAGCGTTCATGAAGCCGATGACCCCGTCCGAAACCCTCGGCGCAGTGATCGGAGCCAATCCCCTGCCGCGCACCGAAGTCACCAAGAAGGTCTGGGACTACATCAAGAAAAACAAGCTTCAGGACGCCGCGAACAAGCGCATGATCAATGCGGACGACAAGCTCAAAGCCGTGTTTGGCGGGAAGAAGCAGGTGTCAATGTTCGAAATGACCAAGCTCATTTCCAACCACCTGCAATAATCAGTCTTTCCAAAGGCCAAACAAAAACGCCCGCATCGCGCGGGCGTTTTTGTTTGCGGCCGCAGCGCCCGTTCACTGGCGCGCGTCCACGACTCCCGACGGCTCGTGGAACTGCCACTTCTTCCACGCCGCCAGCACGGCGTTTGGATACTTCGCCTTGCCGCGGCTGCCGTTGTAACGGCCGAGCGCCATGAACAGGTCGCCCTTTTCCATATCGAGGTAGAGACGCAGGATCGAACAACCGTAGCGCAGGTTGGTCTGCATGTGAAACAGCTTGCGCGAATCACCGTCACCGATCACGCGCGTCCAGAATGGCATGACCTGCATGAAGCCGTGCGCGCCCGCATGCGAGATGGCGTACTTCCGGAAGGCCGACTCGACCTGGATCAGCCCGAGCACCAGACCTGGATCCAGACCGGCACGCTTGGCCTCGTACCAGACCGTTTCAAGAAATTCGATGCGGGTCTGCCGATCCGGCCAGCGCGGGCGCAAGCGGTCGGACATGTCGGCCAGCCAGCGCAAGTAGCGGATGCGATCCTCGACACTGTCGAACTGGGGTTTGGGAGGACGGGCATCGGAAATGGCGTGCTGCAGAGCGAGCCGCACGCCGTCGGCGAGTGCTTCCTCCCGCTGATTGCCGGCATGTGCGCCAGCGGCAGCAAGCACCAGAACAATGGCGCCAAGAACACGTGCGTCAAGCCGTTTCGGCATTGGCCGCATAGCGCCAGACATGCTCCTCAGCCTGCGGCCAACCGGGCACGTACGAAGTCCAGCATTTCGCCGACAGCCACCGTCGTGGCGGCGGTATCGCGGCGCCCCTGATACTCCAGCTTTCCCTCCTTCAGGCCCCGCTCGCCGACAACGACACGGTGCGGCACGCCGATCAGTTCCCAATCGGCAAACATCACGCCCGGGCGCTCGCCACGGTCATCGAGAATCACGTCCACTCCGGCCGCCTGCAGACCTGCATACAGCGCATCCGCCTGCTCCTTCACGGCCTCACTGCGGTCGTAGCCCATCGGACACAACACGACCTGGAACGGTGCAATTGCATCCGGCCAGATGATGCCGCGATCGTCGAAGTTCTGTTCGATGGCGGCGCCGAGGATGCGCGTCACCCCGATGCCGTAGCAGCCCATCTGCATCAGCTGCGGCTTGCCGTTCTCGTCCAGGTAAGTCGCCTTCATGTCTTCCGAGTAGCGCGTGCCAAGCTGAAACACGTGCCCAACTTCGATGCCGCGCTGAATGGCCAGCACGCCCTTGCCGTCCGGGGAAGGATCTCCCGCCACCACGTTTCGCAGATCGGCAATCGTGGGCTCAGGCAGGTCGCGTCCCCAGTTGGCGCCGGTGTAATGGAAGCCTTCCTCGTTGGCGCCGCAGACGAAATCGCTCATGTTGACCACCGTGCGGTCGGCCACGATCTTGACCGGTCTTTTCGTGGCGATCGGACCAAGATAGCCGGGCTTGGTGCCGAACCACTCGACTATCTCGGCTTCGCTGGCGAAGCGATAACTGCCAAGCCCGGGCACCTTGCCAGCCTTGATCTCGTTGAGCTCATGGTCGCCGCGCAGCAGCAACAGCCAGATTTCCTTCTCTTCCGGCGCTTCCTTGTCGACCGCCAGAACGATGGACTTGACCGTCTGTGCCAGCGGCAGCTTCAGCAGCTCGGCCACATCCTCGCACTTGGCCTTGCCAGGCGTGGCCGTCTTGACCAGTTCCTGAGACGGAGCGGCGCGCTGCGCAATCAGGGACAGCGCCTCGGCCGCCTCGATATTGGCCGCGTAATCCGATTGCGGACAGTACACCAGCGCGTCCTCACCGGTGTCGGCAATGACATGGAACTCGTGCGAGCCGGAACCGCCAATGGCACCGTTGTCGGCAGCCACCGCGCGAAACTGCTGTCCGAAGCGCTCGAAGATGCGCACATAAGCGTCGTACATCACCTTGTACGACTGCTGCATGCCTGCCCCGTCACGGTCGAAGGAATAGGCATCCTTCATCGTGAATTCGCGGCCGCGCATCAAGCCAAAACGCGGACGGCGTTCGTCGCGGAACTTGGTCTGGATGTGATAGAAGTTGATCGGCAGCTGGCGATAGGACTTGATTTCGCTTCGCACGACGTCGGTGATGACTTCTTCCGAAGTCGGCTGAATGGCGTAGTCGCGCCCGTGGCGGTCCTTCACGCGCATCAGCTCGGGGCCCATCTTGTCCCAGCGCCCGGTTTCCTGCCACAGCTCGGCCGGTTGCACGACCGGCATCAGGAGTTCGATCGCCCCCGACCGGTTCATTTCCTCGCGGATGATGTTTTCCACCTTGCGGATCACGCGCAGACCCAGCGGCATGTAGGTGTAGATGCCTGAACCGAGACGCTTGATCATCCCGGCACGCATCATGAGCTTGTGGCTGACGATTTCGGCGTCGGAGGGGGCTTCCTTGAGGGTGGAAATGAAGAATTGCGAAGCTTTCATGTGACGTAATGGTCTGGTAAATGGTCGCGAGGCCCGGGCCACAGGCCGCGAGGCGCCACGGAGCAACGGAAGCCGTCAGGCGGGCCGGCACGTCGAAGGCTACGGGTTGGAG
>JAEZHR010000174.1 GCA_023416415.1 Pseudomonadota bacterium | reverse complement strand
GGCGGCATCAGCCACAATCCGGCGGAAGATACGGCCGAAGCCGATCTCGCTGCCGGCGCACGCGTGCTCGCGGGCGTGCTGACTGCGCTGGCGAACAGCTAGGCCCGGTCAGTCGCGCACAACGTCGCAGCGTCGCCAAGTCGCTGCGTTCGCGCGACCGTTGTTCATGCCCGATTTGCCCGCACTGTTCAATAAGGAGAACAAGGATGTCCAGCGCAACGCTCTTCGCACCCGGCAATTTCCGTTTCGTTCCCGGCGTGTTCCAGTACTCGGGCGGCGTTGCCGCCGAACCGGGCTACCGTATCGAACGCGTCCGGTTCGCGCGGCCGCTTGCGCTCGACGAAGGCTTTCGTCAGGCAGAGGCGATCATCCGTGCCGCCGGCCGTCCGCTGACGGCATTTTGCGCCTGCGAACTGCGCTCGCCCGCTCCCTTCGATGAAGCCGGATTTGAAGCCTTCAACCGGATCTATACCGGCACGCTTGCGCGCTGGGGCCTGTTCGACGGGCAGACCAATCCCGTGGCACGCAGCAATGTCTGCCCCGCGCTTGCACCGCCGGCCACGCCAAGTTTCTATGCCTTCTCCTTTACCGTGGCCGACCCCGTTGCCAGGCCCTCGTTTGTCATCTCCGGCAGCGCCGAGGCGCCGGAAGGCAAGGGCAATTACCGCGACCACATCGTGCGGCGCGGAGATATCTCCGAGGAAGGGCTGCGGCTGAAAGTGCGCTGGGTGCTGGAAGAAATGGAACGCCGCATGGCGGCCCTCGGCTTTGGCTGGGCCGACAGCACTGGCGCCCAGGTCTACACGGTGCACGACATCCATCCGTTCATCGCGCAGGAGATGGCGGCGCGCGGTGCGCTGCCTCATGGGTTCACCTGGCATTTCGTCCGGCCGCCGGTCGTCGAATTCGAGTATGAGATGGACTGTCGCGGTGTCCATGTGGAGCGGGTGACGGCCTGAACATGGCGGGCAGGCCCGTGCCGCCGCCTACCGTTGGTCACGCTTCAGCCGCCGTGGTTGTGCAAGACGGCATGACGTCGCGCATACAGGAAATAAACGGCCAGTCCCAGCGCCAGCCAGATCAGGAAGGCCCTCCATGTCGATGCGCTCAAATGGGCCATCAGGAAGACACAGAAGCAGACCGACAGCAACGGCACGACCGGCCCGCCGGGACAGCGGAAGGGGCGCGGCAGGTGAGGGTGCGTGCGGCGCAGCACCAGCACGGCAATGGATACCAGGGTAAAGGCGGCAAGCGTGCCGATGTTGATCAGCTCGGCCAGTACGCTCAGAGGCACGAACGCCGCAATCGTTGCAAACACGAGGCCCACGGTCCACGTCGCGAAGTAGGGCGTGGCGTGCACCGGATGCACCGATGAAAGTCGCTCGGGCAGCAACCCGTCGCGCGACATCGCAAAGATGATCCGGGTCTGCGCATAGGTCATCACAAGAATCACCGTGGTCATGCCGACAATCGCTCCCAGATCCACGAAGCCCGCCACCCATGTCTGGCCCGCCAGCTGCAGCGCCAGCGAGACCGGATGATCGACGCCAGCGAAGCTCTGATACGGCACGATGCCCGTCATGATCGCGGCCACCGCCACGTACAGCACTGCGCACACGGCCAATGAGCCAATGATGCCGATGGGCAGATCGCGCGGGGGATTGCGCACTTCCTCGGCTGCGGAACAGACGGCATCGAAACCGATGAAGGCGAAAAAGACCAGTGCCGCTGCACTGAACACGCCGGTGGCGCCGAAGGGCGCAAACGGTTGCCAGTTGGCCGGCTGCACATACCAGACCCCCACGGCAATGAACAGCAGCACGACCGCGAGCTTGATGGCGCCCATCAGATTGGTGATGCGCGCGGACTCGCGAACGCCATAGGAAACCACCCACGTGATGATCAGCATGATCAGGAAGGCCGGCAGGTTCACTATTGTTTCGATACCCGGCACGGCGCCCGGCGCAGCGCTCAGCGCGACCGGCAATCTCAATCCGAATCCGGCTATCAGCGACTGGAAATACCCCGACCATCCGACCGACACGGCCGACGTCGCCAGGCCGTATTCGACCAGCAGATCCCAGCCGATCATCCACGCGACGATTTCGCCCAGCGTGGCATAGCTGTAGGTGTAGATGGAGCCCGACACCGGTATCGCCGAGGCGAATTCGGCATAGCACAATGCGGCCAGCCCGCAAGCGATGGCCGCGATGAGAAATGACAGCGTCAGGGCAGGGCCTGCCGTCAGCGCGCCGGTACCGGTGAGCACGAAGATGCCGGTGCCGACGATCGCGCCGATGCCCATCATCACCAGGTCCAGTGGACCCAGCACCTTCTTCAGGCCATCATCGCGGGCAACCGCGAGCATGGCGTCGATGTTCTTGGTGCGAAACAGACTCATCGCTCATGCCCGATGGCGATCGGTATCGCCGTGGTGCAGGCGGCCCGGCTCTTCCTCGTCTTCGGGATGAGGTACCGGCGACTCTTCGTGCGCAGCGTCCCTTCCGGGCGCATTCCTGGCTCGGGCGCGGCCGCGCGAAAGAGTTCTATATGCAATTTTTTGCATAAGGGCTTGCAAATAAAATAGTTCTGCTTGACCCCATGCATATGGAATAGTTCAGTCCTCATCACGAGGAGAAAACCAACATGAACATCCTGAAGAAACTGGGTCTGCTCCTGGGCATCCTGGTCGCAGCCCCCGCATTTGCCAGCTCGTCCCCTTATCTGGTCACCACCGACTGGCTGGAAAAGAATCTCAACGATCCGAAGCTGCGTGTCATCGAAGTCAGTGTCACGCCGGGCGTCTTTGAGCGCGGACACATTCCGGGCGCGGTGAATTTCGCCTGGCACACCGATCTGGTGGATACCGTGCGTCGGGATATCGTCGGCCAGAAGAACTTCGAACAGCTGCTGCGCAAGGCAGGCGTGTCAGACGACAGCACCATCATTCTCTACGGCGACAACAACAACTGGTTCGCCGCCTGGGGCGCATGGGTGTTTGACGTCTACAAGGTCAAGAACGTGAAGCTGCTCGATGGCGGCCGCAAGAAGTGGGAGGCGGAAGGCCGTCCGCTGACGCCGATCGCCAAGCAGCCGGCCGCCGGCAACATCAAGGTCGGCGCTGCCGATGCGACGCTGCGTGCCCGTCTGTCCGACGTGGTGGCAGCGGTGGAAAAGAAGGACGTCGCCCTGGTCGACATCCGCTCTGCCGATGAGTACAACGGCAAGGTCTTTGCGCCGGCCGGCGTGCAGGAACTGGCGGTGCGTGCCGGTCACGTTCCGGGTGCGGTCAATGTTCCCTGGGGGCAGGCTGTTGCCGCCGACGGTACCTTCAAGTCCGTCGATGAGCTGAAGAAGATCTACGCCGCAGTCGGCGTGGACGGCAGCAAGCCCGTCATCACCTACTGCCGCATCGGCGAGCGTTCCAGCCATACGTGGTTCGCCCTGAAGAAGCTGCTGGGTTACGACGTGCGCAACTACGACGGCTCCTGGACCGAGTACGGCAACACCGTCGGCGTACCGATCAACAATCCTGCCGGCACCGTGTGGGGCGGCAAGTAAGCATACGTTTCACTTCGTTCTCCCATCTCTTCCCGGCGGTGTCTCACCGCCGGTTTTTTGTTTTTACAGGTTCGAACATGTCAGCCATTCTTGGCGTTGCAACGCCCGCTTTCCCTCCCTGGTCCCGCTTGCTGCCCGCAGTCGTGGTCGTCGCGGGCCTGTATCTTTTTTCCGGTGATCTGTACCCGCTTGCAGGCGGTCGCGAGCTGGCCCTGTCGTTGTGGCTGGGCCTGGCATTCGGTGTGCTGCTGCAGCGTTCGCGCTTCTGCTTCTACTGCGTCAGCCGCGATTTCATTGAAACCCGCGATGCACGCGGTCTGCTCGGTCTGCTCGCCGCGCTTGCGGTCGGCACCGTCGGCTATCACCTGGTCTATGGCGCCTTCCTGCCCGAGCCGGCTCTCGGCCGCTTGCCGCCGACCGCGCACATCGGGCCGGTCAGCTGGGTGCTCGCGCTTGGGGCCTTGAGCTTCGGCTTCGGCATGGCCATCGCGGGTTCCTGCATCAGCGCGCAGCTGTACCGCTTCGGTGAAGGCCTGCTGAGCGCGCCGGTTGCCCTGCTTGGCGCCCTGATAGGCTTCGTGCTCGGCTTCGCAAGCTGGAATACGCTCTATCTCCAGACGATGCAGGAAGCACCGGTGCTCTGGCTGCCGCATCATCTCGGCTACGACGGCTCCCTGCTGCTGCAACTGGGCCTGCTCGCCGCACTGGCCGCATTGCTGTGGCGCGCGCATCGCCAGCCGGCGCCGCAAAGCGCGGACACGCCCTGGTGGGAGCGCCGCTGGCCGACTTACGTGGGCGGCATTCTCGTCGGTGCGCTCGGTGTGGTCGCCTATCTGCGCGTCGCGCCGCTGGGCGTGACGGCCGAACTCGGCAGCCTTGCGCGGACCGGTGCGGACCAGGCAGGCTTGCTGCCTGCGCGCCTGGAAGGTCTGGATACGCTGCGCGGCTGCGCGACCGTCATCAAGGAAACGCTGTGGTCCAACAACGGCTTGTTCGTGCTGGGCCTCGTGCTGGGATCGTTTGCTGCAGCCGTGTCGGCGCGTGATTTTTCGGTTCGCATTCCCACGCTGGCGGAACTGGGTCGCGCATTTTCCGGCGGCGTGTTGATGGGCTGGGGCGGCATGATCGCACTGGGCTGCACCGTGGGCACGCTGCTGTCCGGCATCATGGCCGCGGCCGTGTCGGGCTGGGTGTTTGCCCTGTTCTGCAGCATCGGCCTCGTTGCAGGCTGGTGGCTGCGCAAGCGCTTCGCTCACCTGGGCTGATGCCCGCACTGCCGGCTCTTCGGAGCCGGCACATGTCATGTTGTGATTCGAAAGCCGGCGCCTTCGGGCGACCGGCTTTCATGCTTTTGAGTGCATTGATTGCGAGGAAGGTGAATGCCGGAAAAGGCATAAGGATCCAAAAAATTATTGGTTCAGTTCCTCACCGCAAAATCTTAAGCTGTCGTTTCCCCATTTCATTCTCGCGTCGCACATGTGACGCACGCGATTGAAAAGCAATCCCGGAA
>JAEZHR010000156.1 GCA_023416415.1 Pseudomonadota bacterium | reverse complement strand
TAAATGCGTTTTTCCGCCGCCATGACGCTGCTCGGCATCGACCCAGAAATGTTGGCCGGCGTGGCCGGCCACGCCTGAGGAACCTGTCGGCGGCAGCGGTGGAAACGATTCTGGCGTTCGATTTCGGACTCAGGCGCATCGGTGTAGCCGTCGGCAATACCTTGCTGCGCCAGGCCACGCCGCTGACCGTCATCCACGCTGCGACCAATGATGCGAAATTCGAAGCCATTGAACAGTTGCTCGCGCAATGGCAGCCGCAACGCTGCGTGGTTGGCCTTCCGATGCATCCGGATGGCGCCGAGCATGAAATGAGCGTGCGCTGCCGCCGTTTCGCCAACCAGCTGCACGGACGTTTCGGCGTCGTCACCGCGCTCGTGGACGAACGCTATTCGTCGGCCGTCGTCGCGAACAAGCGCGGCCAGACCGTCGATGCCGAAGCTGCCGCCATCATTCTCCAACAATACTTCGACGACCATGCGGAATCCTGAATTCGACGCCGAGGCGCTGTATCGACAACTGGCCGAGCGCGTACGCGGCGGGCTGCCCGGTGCCGGCAACATCGCGATTGCCGGCATCTACTCCGGCGGGGCTTGGGTCGCCGAGCGACTGGCCGCGGATCTGAATGTGCAGCAGCCGGTCGGCTATATCGACGTGTCGTTCTATCGCGACGACTATGCCGAGAAGGGACTGCCGGCCGAGGTCAAGCCGACTTCAGTGCCGTTCAACGTTGAAGGCGCGACCATTCTGCTGGTCGATGACGTGCTCTACACGGGCCGAACGACCCGTGCGGCCATCAACGAATTGTTCGACTACGGCCGTCCCGCACGCATCATGCTTGCCGCCCTGATCGACCGTGGCGGGCGCGAGCTTCCTGTTGCGGCCGATTTTGTCGCCGAGACGGTCTGTCTCGACAAGAACCAGCGGCTCGTGCTCCAGCGCGCAGGCGATGACGCAAGCGGCCGCTTCTCCCTGACGGTGGAAAATGTATAACCCGCAACTGAACAAGCATGGCGAGCTGCAGCACTTGCTCACCATTGAAGGCCTGCCCCGGGCCATTCTCACGCAGATCCTCGACACGGCTTCGTCCTTTGTCAGCATTGGCGATCGCGAAGTGAAGAAGGTGCCGCTGCTGCGCGGCAAGAGTGTCTTCAATCTGTTCTTCGAGAACTCCACGCGCACCCGCACCACCTTCGAGATCGCCTCCAAGCGACTCTCGGCGGACGTGATCAACCTGAACATTGCCGCATCGAGCACCTCCAAGGGCGAGTCCCTGCTGGACACGATCGACAACCTCTCGGCCATGCATGCCGACATGTTCGTCGTGCGCCACGCGCAGTCAGGCGCGCCCTACCTGATCGCGCGTCACCTGAACGACACCAACCAGTCACACGTTCATGTGGTCAACGCAGGAGACGGACGGCATGCGCACCCGACCCAGGGGCTGCTCGACATGTACACGATCCGTCACTACAAGCAGGATTTTTCCAACCTGCGCGTGGCCATCGTCGGTGACATTCTGCATAGCCGCGTTGCGCGTTCCGACATCCATGCATTGACCACGCTTGGCGTTCCCGAAGTGCGCGCGATCGGCCCGCGTACGTTGCTGCCCGGAGGTCTGGAGCAGATGGGCGTGCGCGTGTTCACCGACATCAGGGAAGGTCTCAAGGACGTCGACGTGATCATCATGCTGCGCCTGCAGAACGAGCGCATGTCGGGCGCGCTGCTGCCCTCGGCCCAGGAATTTTTCAAGAGCTACGGCCT
This sequence comes from Pseudomonadota bacterium, assembly GCA_023416415.1. Classification (GTDB taxonomy): domain Bacteria; phylum Pseudomonadota; class Gammaproteobacteria; order Burkholderiales; family Burkholderiaceae_D; genus Noviherbaspirillum. The sequence goes on along the minus strand of JAEZHR010000156.1, from coordinate 2,710 downwards.
GACGCCGGAGCGGCTTGCGTTGGCCAAACCGGACGCGATCGTGATGCATCCGGGCCCGATGAACCGCGGCGTGGAGATCGATTCGGCCGTGGCCGACGGCGCGCAGGCGGTGATCCTGCCGCAGGTCACCTTCGGCATTGCCGTTCGCATGGCGGTCATGAGCATACTGGCAGGACACTCGCAATGAAGATTCATATCAGGAACGGTCGGGTGATCGACCCGGCAAACGGCATCGACGCGCAGCAGGACATTTATGTGGCAGACGGTCGTATCGTCGCCGTCGGCGCGCCACCGGACGCGTTTGAAGCAGATCAAACCCTGGACGCGACCGGCCAGATTGTGACGCCGGGTCTGGTCGACCTTTCCGCGCGCCTGCGCGAACCAGGCTACGAGTACAAGGCTACGCTTGAATCGGAAATGCAGGCCGCCATGCACGGCGGTGTCACCAGCCTGGTGTGCCCGCCGGACACAGACCCCGTCCTCGACGAACCGGGCCTGGTCGAAATGCTCAAGCATCGGGCACGCAATCTGAACCAGGCAAACGTCTATCCGCTTGGCGCGTTGACCGTCAGTCTGCGCGGTGAGGCGCTGACCGAGATGGCCGAGCTGACCGAGGCCGGCTGCGTCGGCTTCGCGCAGGCCGAACACCCGATCGAAGATACGACCGTCCTGCTGCGTGCATTGCAGTACGCGAAGACCTTCGACTTCACGACCTGGCTGCGCCCGCAAGACCCGCATCTGGGCCGCGGCGGCATCGCGCACAGCGGTCCCGTGGCTTCGCGCCTCGGCTTGTCCGGCGTGCCGGTGATGGCGGAAACCATCGCCCTGCATACCATCCTCGAACTGGTACGTTCGACCGGCGCACGCGTGCACCTGTGCCGCGTGTCGTCGGCGGCCGGGCTGGAACTGATTCGCCAGGCAAAGGCGGAAGGGCTGCCGATTACCTGCGACGTCGGCGTGCATCACCTGCACCTGACCGACCTTGACATCGGATTCTTTGATCCGAATGCACGCCTGGTTCCGCCCCTGCGCTCGCAGCGCGACCGGGATGCCATTCGCGCAGCAGTCGCGGACGGCACGGTGGATGCAGTCTGCTCCGACCACACGCCCGTTGACGATGACGAAAAGCTGCTGCCATTCGGCGAGGCCAGTCCGGGCGCGACCGGACTCGAACTGCTGCTGCCCCTGATGCTGAAGTGGGCCGACGAGGCCGGTGGCGATCAGAGCATGTCAACGGCCATCGCACGCATCACGCAGGAAGCTGCGCGGGTCGCCGGTCTTTCAGCCGGTACCTTGAGCGTTGGTGCATCCGCCGACATTTGCATCTTCGACCCCGATGCGATCTGGAAAGTCGAAGCGAAGGCGCTGGCCAGCCAAGGCAAGCACACGCCTTTCCTCGGTTACGAACTGCGGGGGCGGGTGATGGCAACCGTGGTTGGCGGCCGGCTTGCCTTTGCGCGCGCGTGCGCGGGCTAATTCCGCGCCGGCATGGTTTTCCTGCGCCTGTTCGCGCTGATCCTGCACCTGCTGCGCGGCCTTGCAACCTGTGCGCTGATCTTCCCCTTTACGGACGATACGCAGCGCGCAGGGCACATCCAACGCTGGTCGCGGACCTTGCTGCGGCTTTGCCGCGTGGAATTGCATGTCCACAATGAGACAGCAGCCATCGATGTGCCACGTGCGCTGATTGTCGCTAACCATATCTCCTGGCTCGACATTTTCGTCATCAATGCCACGCAGCCCTGCCGCTTCGTGGCCAAGGCGGAGATCCGCAGCTGGCCGCTGATCGGCTGGCTGGTCGAGCAGGCGGGAACGATTTTCATTGCACGCGGCAAGCTGCGAGACGTGCGCAAGATTTACGAAGGCGTGGTGCACAGTCTGCAGGCTGGCGACCATGTCGCCTTCTTTCCGGAGGGCACGGTTTCGCTGCAAGGCACGCTGCTGCCTTTTCATGCCAATCTGTTCGAAGCAGCGATCGAGGCGCAAGTGCCGATCCAGCCGTTTGCCCTGCGTTACTTGAACGAGAAGGGCGAAGCGCACCCGAGCGTACGCTACGTCGAGCCAATTACTTTCATTCAGAGCGTCTGGATGATTCTCAACGGCAACAGGATCATCGCCGAACTGCGGTGTTTGCCGGCATTTCCGGTGTCTGCCCAGGCGCACCGGAGGGAGTTGGCGACGCAGGCGCGCACGGCAATTGCGGCGGCATTGTCGGTCGCACATTGGCGGCAGTAGTGTGGCAGCGGTAGTGTTTCTGGCGCGGGTTCAGCGCGTCGGACAAGCGTTCCTGTCCAGCTGATCCTGGCGGCTCCTTTCCGCTACCAGACTTGGGAAGAAAGGTGGGCAAGAGGAGTGGTTAGATGGGGGCACAAGACGCTCCCCCCAGTCAATGCGTCCCCGGCGCCTGATGCCGCGGGCAGTCAACCTGCACCACGTCGCGATCCTCCAGGCACACCGCAGTCAGCTTTCCGCCCCACAAACACCCGGTATCCAGACTGATCAGGTTCGGCCGCAGTGTCAGCCCAAGCGTCGACCAGTGGCCGAATACCACGGTCACATCCTGTGTTTTCCTGCCTGGCACCTCGAACCAAGGCATGTACCCGGGCAGCTCTATCGTTGCCCCCTTGGAGTGCATGTCCATCACTCCAGCGGCATCGCAAAAGCGCAGACGCGTCAGAGCGTTCACGATGCAGCGCAAGCGGTCGGCGCC
>JAEZHR010000135.1 GCA_023416415.1 Pseudomonadota bacterium | reverse complement strand
CGCCCGCGGATTGGAGCCGGCACCCGCTGCTGCAGCAGGCCACCCGCCCCTACGCCTGGCGCGAGTGGTTCAGTTCCTTGCGCATGCAGGTGAGCGGGGATATGTCCGGCCCCCGTTTCGAGCTGTTCTCGATGGCGGCGGAAGCTGCGATCCACGGTATGGGCATCGCACTCATTCCGCGCATTCTGGTGGAGGATGAATTGCAGCGCGGGGTACTGGTACAGGCAGTGCGGCACGCCTGCCCGACACGTCGCGCCTATTACCTGATCTATCCCGAGCGCAAGTCGGAAAACCCGGCGCTGGCGGCCTTCCGCGACTGGCTGGAGGCGCAGGCGCGGGATTACCGGGAAGCGAGGGAAGCCAGGGGCGCCGCGTAAGGGCACGCGGCGCCGAGACAGTTTGGATCAGCCCTTGCGGCCGGCAAAGCGCCAGGCGGCAGGCAGCAGGGACATCGCCAGCGCCAGCTTCACGGCATCACCAGCCAGGAAAGGCAGCAGGCCAGCAGCCAGCGTGGCTTGCAGATTCGGCATCAGGGTGCTGAGCCAGAGCAGGCCGAAAGCGTAGATGACGAGATTACCGATCACCATGGCCAGCGCGGTGCCGGCAACGCTGCGCGCCCAGCCGCGCTGCGCCAGATAACCGACGATGCCGGCGGCAAGCGGGAAGGCCAGCAGGTAGCCGGCAGTGGGGCCGGCCATGTAGGCAAAGCCGCCCTGCAGACCCTGGAATACCGGCAGACCGGCGCCGCCGACCGCGAGATAGGCGAGCATGGTCAGCCCGCCACGCCGCCAGCCGTATGCCGCGCCGAGCAGGAGCACGCCAAGCGTCTGGCCGGTAAAGGGCACCGGGCCGAGCGGAATGCGTACTTGCGCCAGCAGCGCCAGAAAGGCCACGCCGATGGCGACCTGCCAGCCAAGCGTGCGTGCACGCGAAGCGGGAACCAGGGCGTCATAGAGTGGCAACGACGGGGAAATGGAAGACATCGAACTCTCCTTGAACGATCGAAACAGGTTGGATCGGTTGAATCGGTCCGGCGAAACCGGATGCGCAAAGCGCGTCATGATACCGGACGAAACGCCACCGATTCCACCGGGATTCCCTTTGCGCGGGATGCGGCAAGTCTAAAGCATCCGGGCGCACCGCAGGCGAGACGGTGATGGGAAAACGGTGCGATGATGAAACGCCTCGACCGAGGCAGCACAGGGCACGAGATGACACAAGATGGCAGGAGACGGAACATGGCAGGACCGACACTTGAATTCTGGCAGGCGCGCTTCGAAACCGGCAGCATCCCGTGGGATCGGGGCGCACCGAATCCGCAATTGCAGCAATGGCTGGATGAGGGCGTCATCGCATGCGGCGACCGCGTGCTCGTTCCCGGCTGCGGTCGCGGCTGGGAAGTGGCGTTGCTGGCTGAGCGCGGCGTGCAGGTCACCGGCATCGATTACGCCCCGGCAGCACTCGATGGCTGCCGCGCCATGCTGAAGGAACGCAGACTCGACGTCCTTCTGGCTGAAGCCGATGTGCTGACCTGGAACCCGGAAGCGCCGGTCGACGCCGTCTACGAACAGACCTGCCTGTGCGCGCTGCACCCGGACCACTGGCAACGCTACGCACGGCAGCTGCACGCATGGATCAAGCCGGGCGGAAAACTGCTCGCGCTGTTTGTACAGGCGCAGTCGGAGGAGTCGGCGCAAGGCTTCATCAAGGGACCGCCCTATCACTGCGACATCCATGCAATGCGGGCGTTGTTTCCGTCCGATCGGTGGGAATGGCCGAAACCGCCTTATCCGATGCTGGCCAGCGGACCAGCCAGGGAGTTGGCGGTGATATTGACGCGACGGATGCCCGCATGACACCTCGGACGCAGCTTTTTGCTGCACTGCCGGCCGCTCAGGACGGCGCAGATGCAATCCCGCGCCTAGCCGCCCGGCGAATTCACCGGCCTGATATATAAGGAACCGACTAGTCGGCTTTGCGCATTTCCATTTCGCGAATCAGCGCACGGGCTTCATCCCCTTCGGGAATCGGCCGGCCGCTGTCGCGCCATGCGATGGCCGCCTTGAAGCCGGCTTGCTGCGCATAGCGGCGGAACCAGAGCCCTTCCGGATTGTGTCGGGTAATGCCGTCGAAGATCGTGGCCAGCGACTGGGTCTGCTCCAGCCCCATCGTCAGCATGACCTGGTTGACGACCAGCTTGTGCATGGCGAGATGACTGCGCGGCACGCCGGCAATGCGATTGGCCAGCTCAAGGGTTTTCGAATCGAGCTCTTCCGGCGGAACGGACAGGTTCGCCAGCCCCCATTCCGCCGCCGTCTTGCCATAGAGGACGTCGCCGGTGAACATCAGCTGCTTGGCCCGCGCCGGCAGCAGCTGATATCCCACTGGGTGCGCTCCGTCCGGATCCTGCTGGAGCACTGGGACTGAATTCACCGGGCCTGCACAGGAAAGCCGAGATCAGCCCCAGCTCCTTTTCGACCGTGCGGAACATGGACTCCACCTCCTGTACGTCCGCCACATCGGCCTGCACGGCGATAGCCTTCGCGCCCAGGCTTCGGATGTCGTTCACCACGGCGGCGGCCGCGCCGCCGTCCCGCAGGAAGTTGACAGCCACCGCATAGCCTTCGCGCGCCGCCTTCAATGCAACGGCAGCACCGATTCCCCGGCTGGCGCCGGTGACCAACAGGACCTTTTCCATCGCCTGTCCTTTCAATGAATGGCCGGCAGGGCAGAACGCGCCGTGCGTTCATGACTTCCTGCCGGTGACGAGTCTAGGGGAAGCGCCTTCCGATCTGGATGAGATTTACGCATGCCTTGCATTCCCGGATTGCGTTTGCCGCGTCCATTTCACGGTTCGAAACTATTTTCCCCGGCCGCATGCCAGTGTCGGCCGCTCTCGAGCAAATCCAGGCAAGGAAGCCAGATATGGCAATCGGATTTATCGGACTGGGTGTTATGGGGCAACCCATGGCCTTGAATCTCGCACACGCGGGTACGCCGCTGGTGGTCTGGAACCGCTCGCCGCAGGCGGCCGAGCCCCTGCGCGACGCCGGTGCGAGCGTCGCCGCATCGGCCGCCGAAGTCTTCGAGCGGGCACGCATCGTCATCCTGATGCTTGCGCACGACGATGCCATCGACGCGGCACTCGCGCGCGGCACGCCAGCCTTTTCCGGTCTCGTGGCCGGACACATCGTCGTCCATATGGGCACGACATCGGCAGAGTATTCACGCCAGCTCGAGGCGGACATCGTCGCCGCGGGCGGACGCCATGTGGAAGCAGATGGGACATGCGCAATCCGACATGGCCGCCGTCGTGCACGCGATTGCAGCACGCACTGCCTGCCTGAACTGAAGCTGTGAAGCCGCGCCGCAAGCCCGTGCACAATTCCGGACAGCTCGTGAAACAGCCGGAAACCAGTCGCATTCAGACCGCGAATGTATCGCATGCAAACAAGCCGCTTGAGCCGTGCCGGCGGCTTTCTATACTCGATTCCTGGTTTGAAATCGACATTTCCCCGGCTGCAGCTGCCGGGGATTTTTGGCCTTCCTCCGGCGTGCAGCGCTCCTGTACCGATGCGCGCCTTCGCACCCGCCATCCACCACCTTTCATCTCGATTTCGGAGAACAGGACGATGCCCACCCAAGCTGAAAAGGCGGTCAAGTTCAAGAAGCTCCACGAACTGCCGCAGACCTTCCTCCTGCCGAACGCATGGTCGCCTGGTGCCGCGCGCGTGCTGGAGCTGAAAGGCTTCCGGGCCATCGCATCGACCAGCGCCGGCTATGCCTACTGGCAAGGACTGGCCGACAACGCGGTCGGGCTCGAATCCACCATCGCCCATCTGCGCGAACTCTGCGCGTCCACCTCGCTGCCGGTCAGCGCCGATCTCGAGAACGGCTTCGGCGTCGAACCGTGCACGGTCGCCGAGACGATACTCCTTGCGGCCGAAGCCGGCGTGGTCGGCGGCTCGATCGAAGACAGTCGCAACGATGGCAGCGACGAGCTGTACGAATACGGGCTGGCCGTCGAGCGGATCCGGGCGGCGGCCGAAGCCGCACACGCCCTGCCGTTCCCGTTCACCCTGACCGCGCGCTGCGAAAGCCTGCTCACCGGCAAGCCGGACCTGAAGGAAGTAATCCGCCGACTGCAGGGCTATCAGGAGGCGGGGGCGGATGTCCTGTTCGCTCCCGGCCTGAAGTCCATCGATGACATGGCTACCGTCGTGCGCGCCATCGATCGTCCGGTGAACGTGATCATGGGCATGCCCGATGTGCCGTACACATTGCGCGACCTGGAACGTGCGGGCGCAAGGCGGATCAGCGTCGGCGCATCGCTGGCGCGGACCGCCTTTGGCGCCTATCTTTCCGCCGTCGATGAACTGGCCAAGGATGGCAGCTTCGGCTATGCGAAGAACGCGGTCGGCGGGAAGTTCATGAACGACATGTTTGGCGAAGCACCCCGACAAAATGTGCTCCGCTGCATTCCACCCGCCCGTTGAGGAAAGGCAGCTTCAAACATCAGTCCCGAAACTTCGCTGCCCGCTTTTCCTTCGCCGCTGCCAGCGCTTCCTGCAAATCGCAGGAAAGCAGCATTGCCGCGTTCCAAGTGGCGACGTAGTTCAGGCCGTCCGCCACCGAATGGTCGCGCACGTAGGTGATCATTTCCTTGGTGCCGCGCACGGCCAGCGGCGATTTCGACGCGATCTCGCGTGCCAGCTCGTCCACGCCCGCCACCAGCTCCTCGCGCGAACCGTAGGCGCGGTTGACGAGCTGGATGCGCTGGGCGTCCTCTGCGCCGATCTGGCGGGCGGTATAGGCCAGTTCGCGCGCCATGCCCTCGCCGATCAGCTTGGGCAGGCGCTGCAGGGTGCCGACGTCAGCGGTCAGGCCGACGTCGACTTCCTTGACCGAGAAGTAGGCGTCGGCGCTGCAGTAGCGCATGTCGCAGGCGCTGACGACATCGATGGCACCTCCGACGCAGGCGCCGTGAATGCGGGCGATGACCGGCTTGCGGCAGCGCTCGATGGACGTGACGGTGTCCTGCAGATCGAGGATCATCTGGCGCAACTGCTCGGCACCGCGACCGCGACATTCTTCACTGCCGAAGCCTTGCAAGGCATGCAGTATCGAAAGGTCGATGCCTGAGCAGAAGTTGCGGCCGGCGCCGCTCAGAATGGCAACGCGTACCGACTCGGTACGATCAGCCCATTGCATGGCAGTGCGCAATTCCTGCCACATGGATTCATTGAAAGCATTGGACTTCTCGGGACGGTTCAGTTCGATGCGGGCGACGTGACCGTCCTGGTGGATTGCGATGGTTTCGAGGTTCATTGTCTTTCCTTTACGGGTCTTTCAGGAGACTGTGCATGCCATCGAGCC
>JAEZHR010000109.1 GCA_023416415.1 Pseudomonadota bacterium | reverse complement strand
GGCTTCCTCGACCTGCTCGCGGCTCGATGCCATGAAGGTCACCACGCTCGACACCTTGATCTCGCGGTTCAGGCGCAGGTGCTTGACCTTCATGCCGCGCTCGAAGCGGCCGGAACACACTCGCAGGAAGGCAATGCGATCCCTATGCGCCGGATCCATGTTGGCCTGGATCTTGAACACGAAGCCGGAGAAAGGCTCCTCGGTTGGCTGGACGTCGCGTACGGTAGCGTGACGCGCGCGCGGCGCCGGCGCCCAGTCGAGCAGCGCATTGAGAATTTCGCGCACGCCGAAGTTGTTGATGGCCGAGCCGAAAAACACCGGCGTCTGGGTGCCGGCCAGAAAGGCATCGAGATCGAAGGAGTGCGAGGCACCATGCACCAGCTCCACTTCCATCTTCAACTGCTCCATCTCCATCGGGAACAGCTCCGTCAGGCGCGGGTTGTCGATCCCCTTGACCACCTCGAATTCCTGGTCGGCGCGTTCCTCTCCCGCCTTGAACAGCAGGATCTCGTCGCGTAGCAAGTGATAGACGCCGCGGAAGTTCTTGCCCATGCCGATCGGCCAGGTCACCGGAGCGCACTGGATCTTCAGCACCGATTCGACTTCGTCGAGCAGCTCGAGCGGATCGCGAGTCTCGCGGTCCATCTTGTTCATGAAGGTCAGAATCGGCGTATCGCGCATGCGGCAGACGTTGAGCAGCTTGATGGTCTGCTCTTCCACACCCTTGGCCGCATCGATCACCATCAGCGCCGAATCGACCGCCGTCAGCACGCGATACGTGTCTTCCGAAAAGTCCTGGTGGCCTGGCGTGTCCAGCAGGTTGACCACGTGATCGCGATATTCGAACTGCATGACCGAGCTGGCAACAGAAATGCCTCGCTGCTTCTCGATCTCCATCCAGTCCGACGTCGCATGGCGAGCACTCTTGCGCGCCTTGACGGTGCCGGCGAGCTGGATTGCACCGGAGAACAGCAGCAGCTTCTCGGTCAGCGTGGTCTTGCCGGCGTCGGGGTGGGAGATGATGCCGAAGGTGCGGCGACGCGCGACTTCGCGCGCGATCAGCTCGACCGAGGGCTTGCGGGTAGAAACAACAACGTCGCCATTGTCGGGAGTATCAGGAGTGAGTGCCATGATGCAGCTGAAAAACCAAGTCGGGGAACTGCGGCTCCCGCTGACCGCTTGGCCTGACGGAAGCCCGGAGACAGCCGCAGCATGCGCGGCGATCGAGAGTCAAGCCTGGATTAAATGCTGGCGGTAGTAGCGCAGCTCTTCGATCGATTCGAGGATGTCGGCCAGGGCCGTGTGCTTCTGGTGTTTCTTGAATCCAGTAGCCACTGCCGGCTTCCAGCGCTTGCACAGTTCCTTGAGTGTCGACACATCGAGATTGCGGTAATGGAAAAAGGCTTCCAGCTTCGGCATCCCGCGCACCATGAAACGGCGGTCCTGGCAGATCGTGTTGCCGCACATCGGCGACTTGCCGGCAGGCACAAATTGCTTCAGGAAATTGATCAGCGCCTCTTCGGCATCGGCCTCGCAGACCTTCGACTGCTTGACGCGGTCAATCAGACCTGAGCGCCCGTGCGTGCCCTTGTTCCACGCGTCCATCTTGTCCAGCACCTCATCCGGTTGATGAATGGCAAACACAGGACCTTCGGCCAGCACGTTCAACTCGGAATCCGTGACGACGACCGCAACTTCGATGATCCGATCGTTGTCCGGATCCAGGCCGGTCATCTCCATGTCGACCCAGACAAGGTTCATTTCATTTGGGCGCACGGGCGTCGCGGTGGGCGCAGCTGCTGCAGTCGCCCCGGAAGAAGGGGTGGCTTGTGACATAATTTATCCTCTCGAATCCGCCATTTTCTCACAGGCAGGGTATGTCCTCACTCGCGTTCTCCACTTTGTTCGTCGTCGTCCTGCTGCTCACGCTGACGCTGCGCTTCTGGCTCGCGCAGCGTCACATCCGGCATGTGCAAAGCCATCGCAATGCCGTTCCCGCCGAATTTGCCCACAAGATTCCGCTGTACGCGCACCAGCGCGCCGCCGATTACACAACGGCACGTACCCGCTTCGACCTCGTGACCACACTGGTCGGCGCAGCAACCCTGGTCGGCTTCACCCTGCTCGGCGGCCTGCAATGGCTGTCGGTCGCCGTATTCGGCGTGACCGGCCCCGGCATGCTGTACCAGATCACACTGGTAGCCGCATTTGCCCTGATCTCGGGCCTGATCGACTTGCCGTTCGACTACTATCGCCAGTTCCGTCTGGAAGAGCGTTTCGGCTTTAACAAGATGACGCCGAAGCTGTTCTTTTCCGACATGATCAAGAGCGTCCTGATCGGCGTCGTGATCGGTCTGCCGCTATTGTGGGTGATCCTGTTCCTGATGGAGCAGGCCGGCGATCTGTGGTGGTTCTACGCCTGGCTGGTCTGGATCGGATTCCAACTGCTGATGCTGGTGCTGTATCCGACCGTGATCGCCCCGCTGTTCAACAAATTCACGCCGCTGGAAGACGCCACGCTGCGCGAACGCATCGAGGCGCTGATGAAGCGGGTCGGCTTCGCCTCCAAGGGGCTGTTCGTGATGGACGGCAGCAAGCGCAGCGCACACGGCAATGCCTATTTCTCGGGTTTCGGCGCGGCCAAACGCATCGTCTTCTTCGACACCCTGCTCTCCCGCCTCGGGCCGGAAGAAGTCGAAGCGGTGCTGGCGCATGAACTCGGTCACTTCAAGCTGCGCCACATTCTCAAGCGTATCGTGGTCATTTTTGCACTCTCGCTTGGCTTTCTCGCCTTGCTCGGTTTCCTGAAGAACCAGGTCTGGTTCTACATGGGGCTGGGGGTCGATCCCATGATTCCCGGCGACAACGACGCGATGGCGCTGATCCTGTTCATGCTGGTGCTGCCGGTGTTCACCTTCATCTTCGCGCCGCTGGCTTCGCTCACCTCGCGCAAGCACGAGTTCGAAGCCGACGCCTTCGCCGCGCGCTATTCGAACCCGCAGGATCTGGTCTCGGCCCTGGTCAAGCTGTACGAGGACAATGCCTCGACGCTCACTCCCGATCCGATTCATTCGGTGTTCTACGATTCGCACCCGCCGGCCAGCGTGCGCATCCAGCACTTGCTGGCGCACCAGTGAAGCACCCATCCATCCTGCGCGGCAAGGTCATCGCCGCCCATGGCCGCCATTACATGGTCGACAACGGCGAGCAGCGACTGCACTGCGTTACGCGCGGCAAGAAGAGCGATGTGGCGGTAGGCGACATGGTGGAAATCAAGCAGACCTCGCCGGACCAGGGCGTGATCGAGAAAATCGGCGAGCGCAAGACCCTGCTCTACCGCTCCGACCAGTACAAGTCCAAGTTACTTGCCGCCAACGTAACGCAGCTGTTCATCGTGGTGGCGACCGAGCCGGGCTATTCGGATGACCTGGTTTCGCGCGCACTGGTCGCCGCCGAAGCCGCCGGCGTCTCAGCGCACCTCGTGCTGAACAAGATCGATGTCACGGCTTCACTGGAGAAGACCCGCGAGCGCCTGACTCTCTATCGCGCTCTCGGCTATCCGATCCATGAGGTTTCCGCGCGCGCGGCGCCGGAAGCAACGAAGCAGACTCTGCTGCCACTGCTGCACGGCCACTCGACGATCCTGATTGGCCAGTCGGGCATGGGCAAGTCCTCGCTGATCAATCTGCTGGTGCCGGATGCCGAACTGGCCACGCGCGAAATTTCTGCCGCCCTGGACTCTGGCAAGCACACCACGACCTTCACGCGCCTGTTCCAGGTCGACGACGAGACAGCCATCATCGATTCTCCCGGCTTCCAGGAGTTCGGCCTCTACCACCTGACCGAAGGCATGCTGGAACGCGCCTTCCCCGAGTTCGCGCCGCATCTCGGGAATTGCCGCTTCTACAATTGCCACCACCTTGCCGAGCCCGGCTGCGCCGTACTGAACGCCGTCGAGTCCGGTCAGATCACGGCCTTCCGACACGCACTGTACCGGCAACTGGTGCACGAATCCTCGCAGAAGATCGGCTACTGAACCCCGGCGGGGCGCTCCCGCCTTGCGCCCCACCTATCTTTTCGCGGGAAAATCCTCTTATAATTGAACGAGTTACAAACCCGGCGGCAGGCGGCCAACCAAGCCGCCGTTTTCATTTATGGCGATCAAACATTTCCTGCAGATTTCCGACTTCACGCTGGACGAATTCGAGTACGTGATCGAACGCACCCGGGTGATCAAGCAGAAGTTCAAGAATTACGAGCCTTATCACCCGCTGGAAGACCGCACGCTGGTGATGGTGTTCGAGAAAAACTCCACACGCACACGCCTTTCCTTTGAAGCCGGCATGCACCAGCTTGGCGGCGCGGCGATCTACCTGAACACGCGCGACAGCCAGCTCGGTCGCGGCGAACCGGTGGAGGACGCGGCGCAAGTCATGTCCCGCATGTGCGACATCATCATGATCCGCACCTTCGGCCAGGACATCATCGAGCGATTCGCCGCCAACTCCCGCGTGCCCGTGATCAACGGCCTGACCAACGAGCACCACCCCTGCCAGGTCCTGGCTGACATCTTCACCTACATCGAACACCGCGGCTCGATCACCGGCAAGACGGTGGCCTGGATCGGCGACGCCAACAACATGCTCTATTCCTGGCTGCAGGCGGCGCAGGTGTTCGGCTTCCACGTCAACGTCTCCACGCCAAAGCGCTACGAGATCGACCCGACGCTGGTCGCCGCGGACAACCGCAATTACACCGTGTTCTCCGACCCGTCCGAGGCCTGCGTGGGCGCCGATCTGGTCACCACCGACGTCTGGACCAGCATGGGCTACGAAGAAGAGAATGCGGTGCGCCTGAAGGCGTTTCGCGGCTGGATCGTGGACAGCGCAAAGATGCGGCGCGCGCGTCCCGACGCCTTGTTCATGCACTGCCTCCCCGCCCATCGCGGAGAAGAAGTCTCGGCCGAAGTGATCGATGGTCCGCAGTCCGTCGTGTGGGATGAGGCAGAAAATCGCCTGCACGTGCAAAAGGCGCTGCTTGAATATCTGCTGCTCGGCAGGATCGAACAAACCTGACCCGAACGGGCCACGACCTCCCCCTAGTTACAACCCAGCTCTCCGAAACACATCATGTCGACCATCCTCCAGTCTGTACCCGTCAACCAGAAAGTGGGCATTGCCTTCTCCGGCGGCCTCGACACCAGCGCCGCACTCCTCTGGATGCGCCAGAAGGGCGCGATCCCCTATGCGTACACCGCAAATCTGGGCCAGCCCGACGAGCCCGATTACGATGCCATCCCCAGAAAAGCCCTGCAGTACGGCGCCGAGAAGGCGCGCCTGATCGACTGCCGCGAGCAGCTGGTGCACGAGGGCATTGCCGCTCTGCAAAGCGGCGCCTTCCACGTTTCCCCCGCCGGACTCACCTACTTCACCACGACTCCGCTGGGCCGCGCCGTGACCGGCACCATGCTGGTGGCCGCGATGCAGGAAGACCAGGTCGACATCTGGGGCGACGGGTCCACCTTCAAGGGCAACGACATCGAGCG
>JAEZHR010000097.1 GCA_023416415.1 Pseudomonadota bacterium | reverse complement strand
CTGTTGATGCATTCGGCGAACAGGTTGAAAACAATCAGGCCGGCAAAAAGAACCAGAGCGAACTCGCCTTTCGAATCACTGCCTGTGCTCCAGCGCGCCTTGAACACGACGCTGAAGACGAAGGTATAGACCGTGAGCATGAACAAGGGGTTGAAAAAGGACCACAGCAGCCCGAGCGCCGAGCCGCGATAGCGGCCCAGGACTTCGCGTTTTGCCGATGCATGGATGAGGTTCCGGTTGCGCCACAGGCTGGCCACGATTTCAACCGGTGTTGCGGAGAAATCGCGCATCAGAAAAACATCTCCGATTGAAAGTAGTGATCCTTCGCTGAAGTGCTTCCGGTGACATGCTCGAGCGCAGCATGGCTGAAAATGTCGAAGAGAATTCTGCAACCGGCATTGAATACCTTGGACTCAATAAACCGGATATCGGGGAATGCAATTGATGTCGCCTTCATCAATGTCGCCTTCATCGGAGAACGTTGTCCTTGAGGATTTCAAGCAAATACCGGCCATACCCGTTCCGGCCCATCGGGGCGGCGAGTTCCCGAAGATGATCGCCGTCTATCCAGCGCTGGCGGAAGGCGATTTCTTCCGGGCAGGCGACCTTGAGTCCTTGCCGGCGTTCCAGCGTGGCGATGAACTGACTGGCACCGAGCAGAGAGTCGTGGGTGCCGGTGTCCAGCCAGGCATGGCCCCGGCTCATGATCTCGACACTTAACTGGCCCTGTTCCAGATACAGCCGATTGAGATCGGTGATTTCCAGTTCTCCGCGCCCCGAGGGCTTGAGCGACCTGGCCATCTCTGCGACCTGACTGTCGTAGAAGTACAGCCCCGTGACGGCATAGCTGGATTTGGGGTGCCTGGGCTTTTCTTCCAACGACAGCACCTTGCCGTGGCTGTCGAATTCCACGACGCCATGGCGTTCGGGGTCGTGCACGTGGTAAGCGAACACGCTGGCGCCTTTCGTGCGAGCCATCGCGTTGGACAGAAGATGGTGCAGGTCGTGGCCGTAGACGATGTTGTCACCCAGCACCAGAGCACAGGGATGCCGATCGATGAAGGACTCGCCAATCAGGAAGGACTGCGCCACGCCTTCAGGGCTGGCCTGAATGGCATACTGAAGGCGGAGTCCCCACTGGCTCCCGTCTCCGAGGAGTTGCTGGAATCGCGGTGTGTCCTGCGGGGTACTGACGATGAGAATGTCGCGTATGCGCGCCAGCATGAGCGTGCAGAGCGGATAGTAGATCAGCGGCTTGTCGAACACTGGAAGCAGCTGCTTGCTGATCGCCAGCGTAGCCGGATGCAGGCCGGTCCCTGAGCCGCCTGCGAAGATGATGCCCTTTCGTATCATGCGATGACCTCGCCACCGTGCTGATGCTTTGTCCTGTATCGCCGCCTGGTGTCGTACTTGCGCTTGCCGGCAGCGGCCGTCAAGTCGGAGCGGGCATCGGCGACAGCACGCCAACGCTGCTGAGCGTTGAAGCGACTGCTGTCGACAAGGCGGTTCCCGAGGATGACCGGATTTCTCATGTTTCAGAGCTTTCGGAAAAGTGCCGCAGCAGCCAGCCCCAGATTGCCGAGAAGCGTCTGACGGTAGATGCCGCTGCGCTTCAGGTTCACCAGACGAGGAATCAGGCTCATCTCGCGCGCGCAGGCGAAGCGCTCAAGCATTTCGCGGCTTCGTGGCGTAAGACGATGATTCAAGGTACGCAAGGCCGCGACATTGCTGTCATTCCAGCCGCGAAAGCGGCCCTGCCATAGCATGGAGATGCGCTTGAAACGCGCATGCCATGTCGCGTTGGTGCCGACCAGGTTGGCATCGTGCTGGCGGTAGCGAAGCGTGGGTTCGCTGTCGTAGAACACCTTTCCGCCACAACCGGTGACGACCATGTACGTCCACCAGTCGTGGGTGATGACACGCAGGTTCTCGCCTGCTTCGCGCAGCAGATTGCGCGTGGCGTTGTTGAAAACCATGGTGTTGCCGCCGCCGATGTTTTGCGTCAGGGCGTTGGCAAAGCTTGGCGGCTTGCTGAACAATGGCGAAATGCCGATCTCATTGTTGTTGGCGTCGACCAGTCGCGTGCGGGAGCAGTACAGGGCAGGGATGGCTTCGGGAATGGTTTCGAGCCACTGCACTGCCCGTGCCAGCTTGTGCGGCTCCCAGACGTCATCCTGATCGGAATAAGCGTAGTAATCCGCCTCGATGCAGCCCTTGCAGGTTAATGAGAGAAAGTTCGCTACAAAGCCTTTCGTCGGGCCGTACTGGATGAGGAGCCGGCCCTCGGGCCAACGCCTTTGATACATCTCAAGAATGGCGCGGGTGTCGTCACGCGAGCCATCGTCCGATGCCCAAACTGCCCAGTTGGCATGCGTTTGGGCAGCAAAGGAATCGAGCTGCGCGGCCAGATAGCGCTGGCCATCGTACGTGCAAAGGAGAATGGCTACCTTGGGCAGGACAAGGTCTTTTCCGGTTGGTGCGCCTGAGTCTGGCATGGCTACCTCTCACGTGGTGACTCTCATGTGGCCGAGCCCGGAGGCATTGCCAGCGCCGGCCTGTCCTCAGGCGAGGTCGCGGCCCCAAAAAACGCATGCATGGAATGGCTTTGTCATTGCACAGCCATGCTGTCGATGGAACTTTCAGCAGCGCCGGGATGCTCCGGAACGTGCAGACCCGCTCAAGTTGGAAACCGCCAAAGCCATTCGAAGTTCAACGTAGTCCGGTTGCACGCGACCTTGGCGACCCGACAGATGACTCGATCGGGGCCGTCACCGCCATGTCTTCGCCTGCTTCGTTCGTGTGCTGAAAATGACTTTGCAGCGTGGCGATTTGGCTGCAGTGCTCTGCTTTTCAGTCATGACCTGCTTTGCATTGAAATGTTGATTCAATGTTAATTTTTGTGCCGCAGGTACATTTGCGTGGCATCAGCAAATCACAGTGACTCAGCGCAAAAGGTGTCCATGCCATGCCATGCCAGGGCAGGACGCATTGCCATGGAAGCCAAGCAGCGGCACGCTGCGGCGAGATGATCGCGTGAAGGGAAAAAAGTTGGATGCAGCAGCGTCACCCGGATCGCGGGTGTGAGTGCGTCCTTGCAGCGGGGGGAAGGGCCGGACTCGAGGGCCGGATTTGGGCGAGAACGAAGATGCCGTGCGCCGTCAGGAACGTCTAGACGGATGCGACTCCGTCAAATGGAAGCGGGGGAAGAAAAGCGAGAGGTACGTCGACCACACGCAGGTGGACGGAAGTGAAGCGCACTCGCTTCCGGGTGAGCCGGTGCGGTCGTCTGCTCGTGCAAGGGGGAGAAAAGCTGTCGGGCGTTGCTGGCACTTACATGCGGCCTGAGCGGTGCGCTTTGGCCCTTGAAAGAAGCGGGGCACTTGCGCCAGGCAACAACTGATCCGAAACTTCGTGAACGTGTGGCTTGGTGGAGCGGAGGAGGATCGAACTCCCGACCTTCGCATTGCGAACGCGACGCTCTCCCAGCTGAGCTACCGCCCCATGGGCGAGCATTCTATTGACTTGCGTGCAGGCGCGCAAGCGGGGCTTGCCATTGCGATGCAGCACATCAGGAGTGCCGCCCAAGTGTTTGATCTGTTGACGTAAAATCCAGCGGCCTACTATAGTGACGTCATGATTGCCGATTTTCATCAACTTGCAGAAAAGGTCAGCCGGCTCGCCCAGCTGGCCCACGGCCTGCGCCGCGAGAACGCCGACTTGCGGCGCGAGCTTGCCGAAGTGCGCGCGGAGAAGGCGGAGCTGGCGCAGCGCATCGATGAAGCGCATCGGCGCGTGTCCGCGCTGCTTGAGCGGATCCCGGGGGCGCAAGCCGAGGAGACTGCATGATCCAGCTTGATGTCAGCATCATGGGGCAACCCTATCGTCTTGCCTGCCGAGAAGGCGAGGAGCAGGCTCTGCGCAATGCCGTGGCGTATCTCGATGAACGCATGTGCGTGATTCGCGATGCGGGCAAGGTCAAGGGTAATGACCGCATTGCCGTGATGGCCGCGCTTGGCATTGCCGCCGAGTTGCTCGCAACGAAGTCCGACGACGGCCCGTTTTCGGGCATGGCATTGCCGGATATCACGCAAAAAATTGCAGCCATGCACGAAACCATCGATGCCGCGCTGGCGCCTCAGGAAAATCTCTTCTGAGACTCGTTTTCGAGAGGCGAATGCGTTGACACACGGTTCTGTTCGGGTACACTAAGCATTCCTGCCGTGTTCGCGATTGCCATATATTCCTTGAACCATTCACGTGCATAGGTCGCGGAATTTTTGTTCGATGGGCGAGTTTCGTCGCTAGTCCGATGAACCCGAAATTGAACTAACTGTGACCACCTTGAACCGTAAGGTTCGGGATGCCGGCAAGGACGGCACAGGCGGGGCTGGATCCAGAGGCGGCTGCATGAAAATGCAGCCGCTTTTTTTTCGCCCGCGCAATACATTTGCCGAACAGGCCGGCAGGAGAGGAAATGCGTTACTGGCTGATGAAATCAGAGCCCGACGAAGCAAGCATCGATGATGCGCTTGCGGCGCCCGGGAGAATCGTTCCCTGGACCGGCGTGCGCAACTATCAGGCGCGCAACTTCATGCGCGATGAGATGCGTGTCGGCGATGGGGTCCTGTTTTATCACTCGGGTTGCGCCGAGCCGGGCATCGCCGGCATCGCCGAGGTCGCCAGCACGTCTTATCCCGACCCGACGCAGTTCGACACCCTTAGCAAGTATCACGACTCCAAATCCTTGCCCGAGCAGCCGAGGTGGATGCTCGTCGATGTGCGCGCCCTGCGCAAGACGCGCCTGATGTCGCTGGCCGAGATGCGCAGCATTCCGGAGCTGGCGGACATGCAGGTACTGCGACGTGGCAACCGGCTTTCCATTACGCCCGTGCTGCCCGCCGAATGGGCGTGTATCATCGCCCGACTCGAATAGCCTCCCTGTCTCATGGATATTTCCCTCATCGTTGCGTTGCTTGTGCTCGGCGCGGCCGTCGGCTTTGGCGCTGGCCTGCTTGGAATCGGCGGTGGCATGTTGCTGGTGCCGTTCATGACCATGCTGCTGACTGCACGTGGAATTTCAAGCGATTACATCGTGCACATGGCGGTTGCCACTTCGCTGGCCACCATCCTGTTTACTTCACTGTCTTCGGTGCGCGAACACCACAAGCATGACGCCGTGCTGTGGCCGGTCGTGCTGCGGTTGACGCCTGGCATCCTGATAGGCTCATGGTTTGGTCCGTGGCTGGGCGCGCATATGAGTTCGGCGACTCTGGCCTTGCTGTTTGCCGTCTTCGTCATCTTTTCCGGCACGCAGATGCTTCTGAATCGCAAGCCGGCGGCGAAGCGCGAACTGCCGAAGACGCCCGGCATGTTTGCAGCCGGATTCGTGATCGGCACCTTGGGCGGGTTGGTCGGCGCGGGAGGTGGCTTCGTCTCCGTGCCTTTCATGACCTGGTGTAACGTGAATATCCGCAAGGCGGTGGGGACCAGTGCCGCGCTTGGATTTCCGGTTGCGCTTTCGGGCACACTTTCCAATATATACAACGGCATGAATGCCGAGGGGCTGCCGGCCGGTTCGATCGGGTTCGTCTATGCCCCCGCTCTCGTCGTGATCGTGGTGGCCAGCGTGCTCACTGCGCCGTGGGGCGCGAGAATGGCGCAGAGGCTGCCAGTGCAGACACTCAAGAAGGTGTTTGCCGGGATGTTGTATGCGCTGGCCGGATACATGCTCTGGCGCGCCTTCCATTAATCGGGCCGAATAATCAGGCCGGACAGTCAGGCCGGATACTTCAGCAGACGGCCCTGCTCGGGATTCCTGGCTTCGCACTTGCAAGGAATTCTGCCCTGATTATGCAAGCCCGCATTCATCGCTGGTCTGCGCGGGCGCTGGTGCGCGATTGCGGCGGATCCAGGCCTGTGCTTCGTGCCGGGGCCGGCCTATGACCTGCGCGCAAACGCGAACAGCCACGCAACCCGTGCAACAGCAATGCGTGTGCCCGTAATCCTTCCGGGCTAGAGTTGCGCGAAGCGTTCGCGCAACAGGTTCTTCTGAACCTTACCCATCGTATTGCGTGGCAGTTCATCGACGACGTGCACGCGCTTGGGCACCTTGAAGTTTGCGATGTTCGATTTCAGTGCGGCGATGATGACATCTTCGCGCACCGTCGCGCCGCTCTTGGGCACCACTACGGCAACAACCGCTTCGCCAAAATCAGGGTGCGGAACGCCGATGACCGCCGATTCGGTCACACCTTCCATCTCGTCGATCACTGTTTCGATCTCCTTCGGATAGACGTTGTAGCCGCCGCTGATGATCAGGTCCTTGCTGCGTCCTGCGATGCTCAGATAGCCGTCCGCGTCAAAACGGCCGACGTCACCTGTCCTGAACCAGCCGTCGGCCGTGAATTCTTCCGCAGTCTTTTCCGGCATGCGCCAGTAACCCTTGAACACATTCGGCCCGCGCACCTGGATATCGCCGATGGCGTCATTTGCGCAGGGCTTGTCTTCGCCATCGACTACGCGCACCTCCACGCCCGGCAATGGAAAGCCGACCGTGCCGGCACGGCGCTCGCCCATGTAGGGGTTGGAGACCAGCATGGCGGTCTCGCTCATGCCGTAGCGTTCCAGAATGATGTGGCCGCTGCGCCCGGCGAAGGCGTTGAAGGTCTCGCTCAGCAGGGGCGCTGATCCGGAGACGAACAGACGCATGTTGCGGCATGTGTCGGCGTTGAAGGCCGGGTCGGACAGCAGGCGCACGTAGTAGGTCGGCACGCCCATGAATACCGTGCTGCGCGACAGCTGGCGGATCACTTCGCTGCTGTCGAATTTCGGCAGGAAGATCATCTTGCTGCCATTCATCAGCGCACAGTGCGAGGCGACGAAGAGGCCGTGGATGTGAAACAGCGGCAGCGCGTGCAGCAGCACATCACCTGGCTGCCAGCGCCAGTATTCGTGCAGCACCTGGGCGTTCGATGCAAGGTTGCCGTGCGTAAGCATCGCGCCCTTGCTGCGGCCGGTGGTGCCGGAGGTGTAGAGGATGGCGGCGAGGTCGCCGGCGCTGCGCGGGGCGGTTTCGAAACTGTTCGACTGCAGGGCGGCGCGCGTGAGCAGCGTGCCCTGGCGATCATCGCCGAGCGTATACACATGACGCACGTCGGCCTTGAAGGCAATCTGCGATACCCAGCCGAAATTCTGGGGCGAGCACACAACCACCGATGGTTCTGCGTCTCCGATGAAGTATTCGATTTCGGCCGCGCGATAGGCCGTATTGAGCGGCAGGTAGACGTAGCCGGCGCGGATCGTGGCCAGGTAGAGCATCAATGCTTCCGGCGATTTTTCGACCTGTGCGGCAATGCGGGCATCGGGCGGCAGATTCAGTCCGGCCAGCAGATTGGCCAGTTTCGCCGCGCCGCGATCAAGATCGTTCCACGAGTAGTACAGGCCGTCATGGGTTTCGATGCAGCAGGCGTTGCGGTCTTGCGGGAAGCGCGCGGCGAACAGTGCGTACAAGTTGGCATTCATTTTGCGGTCAGCGTCGGGTGAATCGGGAAGACATATCTCGGAAATAAAGGTCGCGCAGGCCTTCGCGGAATTTTTTGGCGTCCGTTCCGGCGATGGGGAAATGGCTTCGCCGGCATCGCACGATGTCGCCGGATGGCCAGCAGTTTCGACCAAAGCCGCGCCCATCTTCAACCTTCAGCTGCGGTGACGGTGATAGGTGACGAACAGCGCGATCACGCCGAAGGCGATCATCGGCAGTGACAGCATCTGTCCCGCCGAGATGGAAAGACCAGCGAAGTGCACTTCATAGTCCGGTGTGCGGAAGTATTCGGTGATGAAGCGCGCGATCCCATACAGCAGCACGAACAGTGCGCCGACGGCCAGCGGCGGACGCGCCTTGCGTGCATAAATCCAGAGGATCACGAACACCAGCACGCCATCGATCAGCGCCTGGTAGATCGGAGAGGGATGGCGCGGGGTCGCGTCCACGTTCGGCCAGATCATGGCCCACGGCAAATCGGCGGCCGCAGGCCGGCCCGGCAGTTCGGCATTGATGAAGTTGCCGATGCGTCCGGCCGCATAGCCCAGCGGGACCATTGGTGCGATGAAGTCGTATACGTCGATCACGCTGCGTCCAGCGCGGCGGGCCCACAGCCACATCGCGATCAGTACGCCGAGGAAACCGCCATGGAAGGACATGCCGCCCTTCCAGATGGCGAAGATCTCCAGCGGATGGCTGAGGTAATAGGCCGGGTGGTAAAACAGCACTTCACCCAGGCGCCCGCCGATGATCACGCCGAGCACGCCGTAGAACAGCATGTCGTCCAGTTGCTGGGGACGCCAGCCGGCAGCCGCCATGTGCGGCTGACGTGCACGTACGCGCCCCAGCACGATGAACTGGATGAAGGCGACCAGATACATCAGGCCGTACCAGTGAACCGAGACGGGACCAATGGAAAATGCGACGGGGTCGGGAAGCGGGTGGGTCAGCATGCGGTCTGGAAATGTGTCGGGAAGTGTCAGAGGCGGCGGCGCTTGCGCACCAGTTCGAGAAAGGATGCCAGCACCGGCGAATCATTGTCTCGGCGCCATGCAAGTCCGGTCTCTACGCGCACGCCCGTCTCCGGAAGTGTCTTGTACTCGACGCCCGGGCGTTGCAGATTGGATACGGATTGTGGCACAAGTGCCATTCCCATGCCCGCGGAAACCAGCCCGACAATAGTCTGCATCTGGATTGCTTCCTGGCCAATGCGGGGTGTCAATCCGGCATCGCGAAAGCAGCCGAGTATGGCATCGTGAAAGCCGGGCGCAATCCGGCGCGGAAAGACGATCAGCGGCAGGTCGGCGGCATCTTCCAGTGTGGCCGACTTGCGCTTGCCGAGCGCGCCTTGGGGCGCCGCCAGCACCAATGGCTCGCGCGTGACGCTCAAATAGTCGAGTTCACCGCGCGCCTTGTCCGAAAGCGGCGGGATGAGAATGCCGGCATCGATGTGGCCCTGCAGCAGTTCATCTTCCTGCACGTCGGTGGTGGCTTCGCGCAATTCGATCTGCACCAGCGGTGAGCGCTCACGGAACTCGCGCAACAGAGGCGGCAGCACGCTGTAGTCGGCGATCGAGACGAAGGCCAGCGCCATCGAACCGGTGGCACCGGAAGCGGCCCGTCTTGCAAGGTCGGGCAAGGCGGCGGTCTGTTGCAGGATGCGCCGCGCCTCGGGCAGCAGGGCTGTGCCGGCCGCAGTCAGTGCCACCGAGCGGCGCGTGCGTGCGAACAGCAGCGTGCCGAGCGTCGCTTCGAGCGACTGGATCGCCTGCGACAGTGGAGGTTGGGTCATGTGCAGGCGCGCGGCGGCGCGGCCGAAGTGGCATTCCTCGGCGACAGCGACGAAGTAGCGCAGTTGGCGCAGCTCGAGATTCATATGCAAATCGTCTTAATCTGTAATGAATCATATATTTGACATGGGATAGAGGGCAAGGCAAGCTTGGTGGTTCCAGACAGACCGATTCAAGGCATGTCGTCCCCCGCTGCATGGGAACGACATGCAGATTTTCCGGAGAGCCTCATGCCCCAGTATCGTTCCCGTACCACGACTCACGGCCGCAACATGGCCGGCGCCCGCGCCTTGTGGCGTGCCACCGGCATGAAGGACGGCGATTTCAGCAAGCCGATCATTGCCGTCGTCAATTCCTTCACCCAGTTCGTGCCCGGCCACGTGCACCTGAAGGACCTTGGCCAGATGGTCGCGCGCGAGATCGAAGCCGCCGGTGGCGTGGCCAAGGAATTCAACACCATCGCCGTGGATGACGGCATTGCGATGGGCCACGACGGCATGCTGTATTCGCTGCCGTCGCGTGAACTGATCGCGGACTCGGTCGAGTACATGGTCAATGCCCACTGCGCGGATGCCATGGTGTGCATCTCCAATTGCGACAAGATCACCCCCGGCATGCTGATGGCTGCGATGCGCCTGAACATTCCGGCCGTCTTCGTCTCCGGCGGTCCGATGGAAGCGGGCAAGGTGATCGAAGCCCTGCACGGCAAGCAGGAGGGCACCCAGAAGATCATCAAGGTCGACCTGATCGATGCCATGATCCAGGCCGGGGACCCAAGCGTGTCGGACGCACAGGTGGCCGATATCGAGCGCTCTGCCTGCCCGACCTGCGGTTCCTGTTCCGGCATGTTCACCGCCAACTCGATGAACTGCCTGACCGAAGCGCTCGGTCTTTCCCTGCCCGGCAACGGCACCATCGTTGCCACCCATGCGGACCGCAAGGCGCTGTTCCTGCACGCCGGCCGGCTGGCGGTCGAAATCGCGAAGCGCTACTACGAAGGCGACGATGCTTCGGTCCTGCCGCGCAGCATCGCGACCAAGACCGCATTCGAAAATGCGATGGCGCTGGATGTTTCCATGGGCGGTTCCACCAATACCGTGCTGCACCTGCTGGCAGCAGCCCAGGAAGCCGGTGTCGATTTCACGATGGCCGACATCGACCGCATCTCGCGCAAGGTGCCCTGCCTGTGCAAGGTCGCGCCGGCCACGCAGAAGTACCACATCGAAGACGTGCATCGCGCGGGCGGCATCATGGGCATTCTCGGCGAGCTCGAGCGCGCCGGCTTGCTCGATGCCAGTGTGCCGACTGTGCACAGCAAGACTCTGGGCGACGCAATCGCGGCCAATGACGTCATGCGCACCAGCGACCCGGAAGTGCACAAGCGCTTCCTGGCCGCGCCCGGCGGCGTGCCGACCCAGCTCGCATTCTCCCAGGACAAGCGTTTCGACAAGCTCGACCTGGACCGCGCCGAAGGCTGTATCCGCGATCGTGCCCATGCCTACTCGCAGGATGGCGGCCTGGCTGTCCTGTACGGCAACCTGGCAGAGAAGGGCTGCATCGTGAAGACGGCCGGCGTCGACGAAAGCATCCTGAAGTTCACCGGTCGTGCGCGGGTGTTCGAAAGCCAGGACGCGGCGGTGGAAGCCATTCTCGGCGACGTGATCTCAGAAGGCGACGTGGTCGTGATCCGCTACGAAGGCCCGAAGGGCGGGCCGGGCATGCAGGAAATGCTGTACCCGACCTCGTATCTCAAGTCCAAGGGATTGGGCAAGGCGTGCGCGCTGTTTACCGACGGCCGTTTCTCGGGCGGTTCCTCGGGTCTGGTGATCGGTCATGCTTCGCCCGAAGCCGCTGAAGGCGGCACCATCGGTCTCGTGAAGGAAGGGGATGTGATCGAAATCGACATCCCCGGCCGCCGCATCCACCTGGCCGTGCCGGATGCCGAGCTGGCTGAACGTCGCACCGCGATGGAGAAACTGGGTGACAAGGCATGGAAGCCGGCGAACCGCCAGCGCGTGGTGTCGCAGGCACTGCAGGCCTATGCGGCGCTGGCGACCTCGGCCGACCGGGGCGCAGTACGCGACATCTCGCAGCTCAAGCGCTGATCTGGGAGGGCGGGCCTTCCGGCCCATGTGACGAAGGGCCTGCCCAAGACGGGCAGGCCTTCATTTTCTGAACGTCTTCTCGACGCGGTCCTTGCGTGCTTTTGCGGCGTCGCTATGCGTCTTCTTCTTGTCCAGACCCAACAAGGGTTCGATGAGCTCGAACCAGATGAAGGCGAACAGGAACAAGGCAACGATCCACCACCAGGAAAGATCGGCAAACGGCCCGATTTCAAACCAGCGCAGCAGGGAGAGGCCGACAATCGAAAGTATCAGGGGCATGGCGGCTCCGCAGGATATCCTTGAGGCACACATTATGCCTGCGCGACTGCTTGTCGGGATTCAACTGCATGTTCCTTGTTCCAGAAAAGGGAATTTCCCTCATGAAAGCGGTAGAATTCGTTCAACCCGCTGGTGGGTAATTTATTGGAGATGGGAATGAAGCGCTCGTTGTTGATCGGTCTGGCTGCAATCACCGGGATGGCGTCGAATGCAGCGATGGCCAACGCGGATCTGGCCAAGTCCAAGAATTGCATGGCTTGCCATGCACCCACGAACAAGCTGGTCGGCCCTTCCTTCAAGGACATCGCTGCAAAGTATGCCGGCCAGAAGGATGCCGAAGGCAAGCTGGCCGGGAAGGTGATCAAGGGCAGCAGCGGCGTTTGGGGCGCAGTGCCGATGCCGGCCAACGCGCAGGTCAATGATGACGAAGCGCGCACGCTGGTGAAATGGATCCTCACCCACAAGTAATCGGCCATTGCGCCTGAGAGAACGCTCCAAGTCCGGAGCGTTTTTTTTCGCCTTGAGGAACCCGACGATCCGAAGAACCTGAGCACGCCTGCCGGTGATGGCGGTGATCCACGGCAGGATTGTCAACCCGACGCATTGCTGCAACACTCGACTCCGCCGGCCATGACTGGATCGCCGGCATTTCAGATTTTCGACGATATTCCTATGCCCAAGACGCACATTCTCG
Organism: Pseudomonadota bacterium; assembly: GCA_023416415.1. Taxonomy (GTDB): domain Bacteria; phylum Pseudomonadota; class Gammaproteobacteria; order Burkholderiales; family Burkholderiaceae_D; genus Noviherbaspirillum. The sequence goes on along the minus strand of JAEZHR010000097.1, from coordinate 627 downwards.
ACAAGGTCGATCGCAAGCTGCTGAATCTGCTGCAGAAGGACAACCAGATGCCGACGCGGGTGCTGGCCGAGAAGGTGCATGTGTCGCAGCCGACCTGCCTGCGCCGCGTACGCGAACTGCGCGAGCGCGGCATCATCAGCGCCGATGTCGCGCTGGTCGACCCCTTTGCGCTCGGCTACGGCATGCTTGCCTTCCTCGAAGTTTCACTGAACAACCAGTCCGATGAGCACATGCAGGCTTTCGAGACGCGCATGGCCAGGGAAGCGGAAGTCATGCAGTGCTACTTTGTTTCAGGCGAATACGACTATTTCCTGGTGGTGCACGTGGTCGATATGGATGCCTACTACCAGTTCGTGCGGCGCGTGATTTCCGGATCGGGAAATGTGCGCCACTTCCAGTCGCGGTTCCCGATGAAGCGTGCGAAGTTCGTCACGCGTATCGCCTTCGACGAAAAAGCGCCGGAAGTGACGGTGCGCGCGGGCCGTTAGGAATTCAGTGCGGGCAACGGATTCGTCGCCGGCGCCGGCAAGCCAGTGAAGGCGAAATCCACTTCCGGTCTGCGTCCGGAGACGATGTCAGCGATCGCGCGGCCCGATCCGCAGCCCATGGTCCAGCCCAGCGTGCCGT
>JAEZHR010000094.1 GCA_023416415.1 Pseudomonadota bacterium | reverse complement strand
TCTTGCGGTCGCCGCCATGCACCGCTGCCGACGTTGTACTTGGTAATGCCACCGGCGCAGATCGCTTCCCGTAGTGCAGCGGCGCGTGCCACGAGCGTGGCATCGAACTGCGCCTTGCGCAGAAGTGTCTCCAGCTGCGAAGGCGTGCGCGCGTCGTAATAGATGCCTTCGTCATCGATCACCCAGGAAAGCGGACGCACGAAGTGTGCGCCCAGCCCCACCGAACGCAGAAAGCCATCCTCCAGCCGGAGCAGCGAAACGTCCGCGTTCAGCCTGCCCGCAATCGGCTTGCGCCCCCACACGATCAGTGAAGCACCCGCCGGCACTTCATCCGCGCGGCGCACGAATCTCACTTTGGAGCCCGCAAAGAAGTCACGCACGATCGGCTTCTTCCAGCGCGAGAAACCAAGCGCGAACAGCTCTGGGGCAAAGCGCACGCGCATTCGCCGCTGTAGACCCATCCATTCGATCAGCCGCTCCGGCTCGCATCGCATCCCGGTTTCCGGGTCCAGATAACGCGAATACTCAACCAGCGCCGCATGAACCAGATTTTCGAGCGCCACTTTGCATCTGCGTTCCGGCGCGGGCAGTTCATCTTTCGTCAGACCCCAGCCTGCATAAAACGGCATCCCGAAGGTGCGCACGGGCTTGCCCCACAACAGACCCTCGAATCCAATCTGCGACGTCACCACGTAAACTGCTTCAGCGTGCTCCAGCAGCGACGCCGGGTGTACGTCTTCACCCAGAACCAGAATGCGCGGATTGCGCCCAAGCGAAGCCAGATCGAAATGCCCGCGCTTTCTGCCCGCCATCACTTCCGGGTGGACCTTGAGAATGATCGTGCAGTCCGGGTTCTCGGCAAGCGCCGCATCGAGCATGCGACGAAACCAGGTGGCGTCGGCCAGACCATACTGAATCGAGGCATCGCCAAACGTCTGGTCTGCGACCAGGACGTAGCGCTCGGGAAGCGTTCCCGCAAAGTCGCGCGCGTGGTTGTATTTTGAAACCCGGGCAGCCCGCCAGGCGTGCATCAAGGCCGACGCACGGGCCTTCTGTGTCTCGTTCAATGGCCGTGGAATGAGATGCTCCAGATGGGATGCCGTGGAGCCATCGTAGTAGATGCCAGTATTGTCCAGAACGATTGAAAACGGCGGGTCCGTTGCGCCGAGACCGACCGACCGGATGAACCCATCTTCCAGCCTGATGTAGGGGAGGGAGTGCTTTTCCGCGTACTGGCGAGCCTTTGCCGCAGTCGGGCGCAGGCCCCATGCTGCAATTGCGTCGCAGAGCTGTCGGTTGACTGGCGTAAGCAGGGTCCATTGGTCACCCAGAAGCGATTCCAGATGAGGAATGCGAGCGATGCCACGTGATAGAAGGCCGATCAATTTCCACCTCCGAGTCGCTCGGTTCCTGGTGCGCCGGCTTCGATTCCAAACGAAGCAAGGGTAAACATCGATGCGTCACTGCGTTTCACATCGTCGAGTGCACGCAGATCGACACGCGTGGCGGCTTGACGTACTTCGACGACGCCGTACCCACGATGGGCGCTGTCCGCAAAAATCGCATGCGGATTCATTCTTGCCATGCGCTTCGCTTGCGCCTGGGATGTGCGCGTTCCAGACGAAATACTGGTCCCGGAAAATTCGCAACCGATAATCGGAGATCTCACGTCATACGGATCGCGATGAATGTTGGCGACCCAGTTCTGATGGAGGTTGCCGCCGACGAACATCGGGTTGCGCACGCCCGATCTATCCAGCGAGGCTAGCAAACGCTCACGCGCGGAAACGTAGCCATCCCAACCATCCGGGTTGAAGCGACCTCCTTTTCCGGCGGAATAGTTGCGAGGCGAGAGCGCCGTTTGATGCGCGAACACATTCCAGTATGTGCCGCTCTTCGCGGCGGAATGCATTGCTCCATCCAGCCAGCGTTCCTGCTCCTTCCCGAGCATGCTGCCGTTGCTGCTGGCGGCGCTGAGGCATGGCCCGGGGTTGCTCGGCTCGTCTCCGCTGCAAGCGGGCGCATCCCGATACTGGCGGTTGTCGAGCACGTAGATTCGCGCAAGGCGTCCAAAATCGAAATGACGGTAGATGCGAAGCTCGGCGCCCGCGCGCAGGCCATTCAAGCCCTTGAGCATCATGTTTGCCCGCAGGGGCATATGTTCGTAGTAGGCCTGATACGCATGAATGCGCCTCGCGAGCAGCGAATTGCCCCGTACCGTATCCATGCTTCCCGCATAGTTGTTCACGACCTCATGGTCATCCCAGGTGACGATCCAGGGACAGGTGGCATGCATGCGTTGCAGATCCGGGTCGCTGCGAAAGAGCGCATAGCGCTCCCGGTATCCTTCGAGCGTGGTCGCCGCTTTCAGCCCATGTGGCCGGACTGTGTTCTTCCGGCTGGGCGACTCGTAAATGTAGTCGCCCAGGAAAAGTACCAGATCCAGGTTCTCGCCCGCCATATGACGGTAGGCGCTGTAATAGCCGCTCTCCCAGTTCTGGCAAGAAGCAAAGGCAAACCGCAATCGGTTGGGGAGGCTTGTCGGCAAGGGCAGGGTGCGCGTGCGTCCGGTAGCACTGACGGCATCGCCCGCCATGAAGCGATAGGCATACCACCGATCGGGCCTCAAGCCGCTGACTTCTGCATGGACGGAATATCCCAGCTCGGAAAGCGCCAGCTCGATCCCTTGCGCAGCAACGGCACGGGTCTCTTCGTCGAAGACTTCCCAGCGTACCGGCACAGGATCCGGGCCGCGCAGAGCGTCATCGATCAGGCGCGTCCAAAGGACAACACCGTCCATCTCCGGAGTGCCGCTTGCGACGCCGAGTGCAAACGGATCGCCGCGCCATGTTGGCACGCGTGGCTTGGACCAGGCATGAGTGGACAGGGCCGGCACCCCGACGAGTGCGGTGAGAAGCAGGCGACGATAGGGATTGATCACGGGAGGGGGGTAACGGAACAGCTGATCTACTGGGCCATCTTGTTCATTACTGACGAAAAGCCGGCAGCTGACCCAAGCACGTCCTGCTTGCCTTGTGCGACGAGAATCGCGTCCGCAAGCTCGCGGAAAGCGCCTTCCCCACCTCGCGTAGCGAGCACATGCGTTGCCCTTGCTTTGACATAGGATGCCGCGTCGGCGACGGCGAACGAAAGCCCACACACCTCGAATGCCGGCAGATCGATGCTGTCATCGCCAGTACAGGCTGTCTGCGCAGCAGTCACGCGCGCTTCGTTCATAAGCATCGTGCACGCAGCAGCCTTGTCCTTGACGCCGTATTCGAAAAAACTGACACCCAGATCGGAGACGCGCTTGCGCAAGGTCGGGGAATCCCGACCCGAGAGCACAGCAACCTTGACGCCGCATTCCTCCAGCAAACGGATGCCCAGGCCATCCCGAACATGAAAGCGCTTCTGGCATTCTCCTGTCTCGTCATAGTAGATGCCGCCATCGGTCAGCACGCCGTCCACGTCGGTGATCACAAGACGCACGTTCGCGAGAGTTGGCTGAGTATTCACAGCCTTCCCGGACAGGATGGCGCGCACCCTTTCCAGACACTCCGGCGTGTCGACGCCCGGCCCGGTGGGTTCAACGCAAATCAACCGGAGTCGAATTCCGGCAGCCATCAGACGCAACTGCTCGAGCACCTCCGCCTCCTCCAGCATCGGGCGCGGTAGCGCCGAATAGCCGGCGAGAACTTCGCGGCGATACGCATACACGCCAACGTGCTTCAGATATCTGGCAGACGATCGATCGCGCGGATACGGAATCGGCGAACGACTGAAGTAGAGCGCATGCCCGGAATCGTCCAGCACGACCTTGACGCAGTTCGGATTGACCGCCTCTTTGGCGTCGATGTCATGGCACATGCTGCCGACCGGAGCCATGCTGCTCCGCATGGCATCCACCAGGCGGGCAAGGTCATCCGGCCGCACGAGCGGCTCGTCGCCTTGTACGTTGACGTAGATATCCGCGTCAAGCGAGCGCATGACCTCGACCAGCCTATCCGTGCCGGATGGATGGTCGGGTGATGTAATGACTGCCCGGCCGCCGAAGCTCCGAACCACATTGGCAACACGCTCGTCGTCCGTTGCCACTACCACAGCGTCAACATCAGGCACCTGCACTGCACGTTCGAAGACGTGCTGGATCATTGGCTTGCCGAGAATATCCGCGAGAGGTTTGCCAGGAAGTCGACTGGAGCTGTATCGAGCCGGAATGACGATCGCTACACGCTGCTCGGGCATCGCTTATACCTCGATCTCGAGCGGGGCAAAGGACTTGACCAAGTCGTCAACCGCCTTGATCTGCGCAAGGAAGGGCTCAAGCTTGTCCAGTGGGAGCGCACTCGGTCCATCGCACTTCGCCTCTGCCGGATTCGGATGCGCCTCGAGGAACAGCCCCGCCAGACCGACCGCCATGCCTGAGCGCGCAAGTTCGAGAACCTGTTCCCGACGCCCGCCCGATGCCACGCCCATTGGGTCGCGCTGCTGCAAAGCGTGTGTCACGTCGAAGATGACAGGCAGTCCTCCGCACACCTTCTTCATGACACCGAAGCCAAGCATGTCAACGACGAGGTTGTCATAGCCAAAACATGTGCCGCGGTCGCACAGGAGCAACTGATCATTGCCGGCCTCCTTGAACTTCTCGACAATGTTCTTCGTCTGCGTCGGACTCAGGAACTGTGGCTTCTTGATGTTGATCGGCTTGCCAGTCTTGGCGAGCGCCACGACCAGATCAGTTTGGCGGGCCAGAAACGCGGG
>JAEZHR010000039.1 GCA_023416415.1 Pseudomonadota bacterium | reverse complement strand
TGCATAGGCCAGCGCGACGGCATCATTGGTTTCCGCTTCGGCCAGTTCAGCGATCGCCTTCACGCAGGCAAGCTTCATTTCATCCGTGATCTTGGTCGCGCCGCAGTCGAGCGCGCCGCGGAAGATGTAGGGGAAGCACAGGACGTTGTTGACCTGGTTCGGATAGTCGGAGCGGCCGGTGGCGACGATGCAGTCCGGACGCGCGGCCTTGGCCACCTCGGGGCGGATCTCCGGCTCCGGATTGGCCAGCGCAAGGATGATGGGCTGGTCGGCCATGGTCTTGACCATGTCTCCGGTCAACACGCCGGCGGTCGAGCAGCCGAGGAATACGTCGGCTCCCTTGACGATGTCGGCCAGCGTGCGCGCGCTCGTCTCCTGTGCGTAGCGCGCCTTGTTGGTTTCCATCTTTTCGTCACGGCCGGCCCAGATCACGCCGCGCGAATCGGCCACGTAGATGTTTTCGCGCCTGACACCCAGCTTGACCATCAGGTCGAGGCAGGCGATGGCGGCCGCGCCGGCGCCCGAGGCGGCCAGCTTGACGTCCTCGATCTTCTTGCCGACCACCTTCAGACCGTTGAGCAGCGCGGCTGACGAGATGATGGCGGTGCCATGCTGGTCGTCGTGGAAGACCGGGATGTTCATGCGTTCGCGCAGCTTCTGCTCGATGTAGAAGCATTCCGGCGCCTTGATGTCTTCGAGGTTGATGCCGCCGACTGTCGGCTCCAGCATCGCGATGGCGTCGACCAGCTTGTCGGCATCGTGCTCGGCCAGTTCGATATCGAACACGTCGATGCCTGCGAACTTCTTGAACAGACAGCCCTTGCCTTCCATCACCGGCTTGCCGGCAAGCGGCCCGATGTTGCCCAGACCCAGCACGGCAGTGCCGTTGGTGATGACGGCGACCAGATTGCCGCGCGAAGTGTATTCGGCTGCGGTGGACGGGTCTTTCGCGATTTCCTCGCAGGCATAGGCCACGCCCGGAGAGTAGGCCAGGGAAAGATCACGCTGGTTGGAAAGCGCCTTGGTGGCGTTGACTTCGATCTTGCCGCGCGTGGGACTGCGGTGATACTCGAGCGCGGCTTCGCGCAGTTGCTTGTTGGCTTCGTCGCCTGATGTGCTCATGGTGGTCTAATCGTCGTATTGTTCGATGTGATCCAGTCGGTCCGCACCCGGCGTCGAGGGCCTCCCAGCGCGGCCGCCGGTCCGTAAAACGCATGTCCCCTGCATTGGCGAATGCGCGGCACACCTTGCAGGTTAGCGCGCTCGATCACGTTCGGGCAGACAGGAGATGGACCGGGATGGGCCGGAACGGCATTGTAACGGGTTGCCGTCCCATGGGATGCAATCGAGGTCACACGCATGGGCAGCGCACCTCAATCACATGGGTACAAGCGCAGCTGCGGGGACTGATCGACCGGCCCGGCGACTTCCGCGATCGGGCGGCAGCTGTCGTTTCGGCACAGTTCGTAGTCTGCGGTATAGGAGGAGCGCGCGAGAAGCAGCTCGGGGAATTCGTTGACGGGCGGCGTGTAATGCCAGACGCCGGCATGCAGGACCGCGCCTTCCGGCACTTCCATCCCGGCGCCGTGCCCCCGGATGCGCGCCTCGGTCAGGCGCAGCACCCGGCCGCTGACCTGGTAATCCTCTTCCCACCGGATCTTTTCGATCGAATGGGTCCAGGCCAGCGTGAAGCTTTGCAGCGGCAGCACCAGGGACAGCGCTGCCGCCGACAGGCACAGCATGCTCAGACCGCTGCGGTGGCGCGGCGCGACTGCCAGAAATGCCAGGCAAGGAAGGCCGCCGACAACACGAAGCCGATCTGGTCGGTGAACGACGTGGCGATCACCAGCATCGAGGCTGCGACGAAGGCGAACAGACGTTCGAACGCGTTCAGCGGTATCCACAGGTAGCCGATTGCGGTACCGCCCCACAGGCCAATCGCAATGACGGCCTTGAGCAGCACGTAACCGACGCTGGCCACCGTCCAGTCACCCTGCAGCATCAGTTCCGGCGAATACACGGCCATGTAGGGCACGACAAAGCCGGCCACCGCGATCTGCACGGCCTTGACGCCGATCTTCATCGCTGACTCCTTGGCAATCGACGCGGCCGCGAAGGCTGCCAGTGCAACCGGCGGCGTCAGGTCGGCCATGATGCCGAAGTAGAACACGAACATGTGCGAGACGATCAGCGGCACACCCAGTTCCAGCAGCGCCGGCGCGGCGATCGAACTGGTGATGATGTAGTTCGGGATCGTCGGAATGCCCATGCCCAGCAGCAGGCACACCAGCATGGTCAGCATCAGCGAGAGGAACAGGCTGCCCTTGCCCACTTCCATGATGAAGCCGGCGAAGCTGGACGCTGCACCGGTGAGCGTGAGCACGCCGATGATGACGCCGACCAGCGCGCAGGCCATGCCAACCGGCAGCGCCTGCTTGGCGCCGTCCACCAGCGACAGGCGTACGGCACGCAGGGTCTGGCGACCTCCCGCGAAAACGGCGCAGGCGGCCACCATCACGGCGATCAGCGCGACGATGGCGTTGATGCCGAACTTGAAGAAGGCCGAAGCCCCCAGTCCCACGGCCACCCAGAACACGATGCGGAAAGCCATGCCGGAAAGTCTGGCGGCAAGCGCGGCGCCGAGAATCAGGATCGCGGTTGCAGCAAGGCCGGTCATCCCGGCGAACATCGGCGTGTAGCCCGAGAACAGCATGACGACCAGGGCGATGAGCGGCAGCAGCAGATGGGCGTCCTTCTTCAGCGCCGTCCACGGGTTCGGGCACTGATCCTTCGGCAGGCCGGCCAGGCCCGCGCGCCCTGCCTCCAGGTGCACCATCCAGAACGCCGTTGCGTAGTACAGAATGGCAGGAATTGCTGCCGCCTTGACGACCTCGATATAGGGCACGTTCAGCGTCTCGGCCATGATGAAGGCGACCGCCCCCATCACCGGCGGCATGATCTGGCCGCCCATCGATGCAGTCGCTTCAACCGCGCCTGCGAACTTTGCGCTGTAGCCGAAGCGCTTCATCAGCGGGATCGTGAACTGGCCGGTGGTCAGCACGTTGGCCACGCCGGAGCCGGAGATCGTGCCCATGAAACCGGACGACAACACCGACACCTTGGCCGGACCGCCCTTCGCCCGACCAACCAGGCCCAGCGCCAGGTTGTTGAACAGGTTGATCATCCCGGCGTGTTCCAGGAAAGCGCCGAACAGGATGAACAGGAAAATGTAGGTCGCCGACACCATGGTCGGGATGCCGTAGATACCCTCGGTGCCGGTGTAGAGCTGGCCGATGATCTGGTCGAAGCCGAAACCGCGATGCGCCAGTGCGCCCGGGAAATATTCGCCGAACAGGCCGTACAGCAGGAAGGCCGCGCAGATGATGGGCAGCGCCAGCCCCATGATGCGGCGTGCGCCTTCGAACACCATCGCCACGGTGACGACGCCGACGATCATGTCCGCGGTCGATGGTTCGGCGCGCACGACGAGATCGGCTTCGAAGATCCAGTGATAGGTCGCCAGGCACAAGGCACCGATGGCCAGCAGCCAGTCGTACCAGGGAATCGATTTGACGCTGCCCGACTTGAGCGCCGGATACAGCAGAAAGGTCAGCCCGAGCAGAAAGCCGACGTGCAGCGACCGGATGACCAGGCTGGAGAGCGGGTGGTAGGCCGCGACGATCAGCTGGTAGCTGGAGAAGGCCAGCGCAAGTGCGATCAGGACCTTGAGCGCAACACCGTCGAGCTTGCGTTGTACGCCGTGCTCTTGAAAATCGGCGTCCACGGACGGCGCCTCGTCAGGCACGCGCGCGCCGAGTTGATGTTCAGACATGAAACTTGCTCCTGGATGAGAATGGGCGCGGGTCGACCGGGGCTGGAGGTACGGCCGCCCGCGCTCTCTGTCTTCTTGCCCTGCAATCGAGGGCCTTAAGATTACTTCAGAACGCCAGCTTCCTTGTAGTAGCGTTCAGCCCCCGGGTGCAGCGGGATCGGAGCCGTTGCAGCCGCTTCGCGGCGGATCTGCTTGGCGGCGGCATGAGCTGCCGTCATCTGATCGAGGTTTTCGAACATCGACTTGGTCATCGCATAGACCGTGTCAGCCGGCACGCCTTCATGGGTGACCAGGAAGTTTTGCACGTAGGCGGTCGGAACGTTGGCGGTCTGGCCTTCGTAGGTATTGGCCGGGATCGCTCCGGACTGGTAGGCCGGATCACCCACCTTCAACACAACGTCGCTCGGAATCGGCACGACGTTGATCTTGACCGAGGTCGCCAGATCGCGCAGCGAAGCCACGCCCAGTCCAGCCGACTGCAAAGTCACGTCCAGCTGACGGTTCTTCATCAGTTCAACCGATTCACCGAAGGGCAGGTACTCGACCTTGGCGAAGTCCTGGTAGGACAGGCCAGCCGCCTTCAGGATGGCACGCGCGTTGAGTTCGGTACCGGAACGCGGAGCGCCCACGGAAATGCGCTTGCCCTTCAGATCAGCCAGCGTCTTGATGCCGGAATCGGCGGTCGCGACGATCTGGATGTAGTTCGGGTAGATGCCGGCGACGGCACGCAGCTTGTTCAGCGGGGTCTTGAAGCCCGCCTCCTCGTTGCCCTTCCAGGCATCGGACAGGGCATCGCCCAGCGTGAAGGCGATTTCGCCGCGGCCAGCCTGCAGCAGGTTCAGGTTTTCGGCGGAAGCCTTGGTGGCCTGCACCGTGCTCTTGGCATCCGGCAGGGCCTTGCCATAGATCTGGGACAGGGAAACACCGAGCGGGTAATAGACGCCGCTGGTACCGCCGGTGAGAACGTTGACGAATTTCTGCTGGGCGTGGACAGGTGCAGCTGCCAGCAGTGCGGCGCCGGCGGAAAGCGCCAGCAAACGACGGACGAGTCCGAGCTTCATTGTTTATCTCCTGGTTAGTTCTAATAAGTTTCCGGCAAGGGACCGGCTTCATGACTGCAGCGGAAAACCGTTACAGGCAATCGGCCGATGATGCCACATTTCCTGTTGCCGGCTTGCAAGGCTGAGCCTTCCAGTCGGAATAGCAGCCATCGTGCCAGCCGGCGAATCCTGGAAAACTCTTTTGATAACAATCACTTGTCTCGACTGCCCGAATCAGGATTCGCCAAGGATGGATGGATCTTCGCAGGCAAGCAGCCCTGGCCATGCGAAAAACCGCAAATACCGGGCCCGAAAATGCAAAACGGGGCGCTGTTGCCAGCCACCCCGTTTTCCAACTCATGCTCGTCAACTCACTTGCTCATAGCCTCGCCATGGCGCTGTACGCGCCGCTGTCGCCAGCGCCTGCGCACCCAATAGTGCCAGACTGCGGTGACACCGAAATATCCCAGCAGGGACAGCACCACTGAAATGATCGACAGGCCGACCAGCAGTTGCAGGCCGACGTCCTGTATCCATGCGATGGTCGAAGTGAACCAGCCATTCGCGGCCTCTTCCTGCACCGCCACGGCAATGGTCTGCTTGAGCTCCTCGCTGTGCTCGGCAGCCATCGAAACCACCTCCAGCGGATGATGGTAGAAGACGCCCCCCAGCAGATAGGCGAGGTAGTAGATGGCAGCCGTGGTGAACGGATTGGTGATGAAGGTAGCAAATGCAGCAACAGGAAGATTGCCGCGAAGGAAGAAAGCCGCGAAAGCGGCTACCGGGATCTGACCGAAAGGGATCAGAATGCCGAAGAACAGTCCGATGGCCGCCCCCACAGCGACGGAGCGCCGATTGAATTGCCAAAGGGAATGGTGCCCCAGATAACGCGCAAATGGCTTGAGCACGCGGATCTGCACAATCGATTGCGGACTGGGAAGACGCTGAAATAGGGGATGCCGACGCATAAAAACTTGGTCCTGCTGCGCTAAGGGCGCGTTATTGGCAAGGTATTTTACAGACTGAGACGCTGTATAACAGGAAATTCTTCTGGCACAAATCAAATCCGGCCAGGATGAATCGGCATAGCGTATTGATTTTCATCAAATATAAGCGCGCTCGCGAAGCCATTTGGTTGCCACGAATTTGGTTCCGCTCGTCACCGTCTCGCCCGCATGCAAGGCACGCCTGTCGGGCCGACCCTGGGCATCGATATTGGCAAAGAACAATGCGTTTCCGCGGCGCGGCTGGATTGCCAGCCCGGCCTCGGGAAAAGTGGTCGCACCGCCCTGCTCCACATCGCTCAGGTACATGATCAAAGTCCCCACGCGCTGGCCGCCACGGACCAGATGTCGCGCAGGGCCGGGCTGGGCGGGGTCGAACCAGTCGAAGTGCGGGCGATATTCGTTGCCCTTTTCATAACGCAGCAACTGCAACCCCTCGCCGTGCTCGACCGGCCAGCCGGTCACGGCAGCGATGCGAGCCTCAATGCGCGCCACCAGCGCACACTCGCCCCGCTGCAACATGGCGCCCCGGCTGGTTCGGTGGACGTGGACGCGGTTTGCACCATCTTCGTCTCCCACCACGGGCGAACGTTCCAGACGCGGGTCGGCCCAGGCGATGAGCGCATCGCATTCCGCGGCGTCGAGGAAGTTGCCAAGCAGGACCACGCGCGGCGAATGCAGGGTGAGCAGAACTTCGATTTCCCGATCCGCGCAGCGCAAGAGGTTGCGGCGGGTATCGATGTCGGGACGTGACGCCCTTGCATCCGGCACTGACACCGGCGCCGGTTCCACGCCGCCCGAACCAGCGGCTTCTTCCAGCGCGGCGCGGGCCAGTCGGGCATCGAAATGCCCTTCGTTGACCATGACGGCGAGCATGCTGTCGGGAATGCAGCCGCGCGCCAGATTGTCCTTGACCCAGAGCTGCCAGGCAGGTGGCAGACTTGCAAGTGCAGTAGCAATGACCATTAATTTCTTGCTTGTGACGCCCGCCAGCAAAGCGGACAC
>JAEZHR010000010.1 GCA_023416415.1 Pseudomonadota bacterium | reverse complement strand
GCAACGTTCTTCGCATCCGGCGATTGCACCAGCAGACCGCCGCCGACACGCTTGAGATCATATGCATTGACCGCCTTGCCGAGCGGAATCTCCAGCAGCCGCACGTTCTGCTTGGCCGCGAACACTTGCCTTGCTTCGGCCGTGAAGGCCGGCGCCATCAGCACTTCGACGAACTGCTTCGCCACTGCCTCGGCTGCCTTGCCGTCCAGCTCGCGATTGAAGGCGATGATGCCGCCGAAGGCCGAGGTCGGATCCGTCTGGAAGGCCTTGGTGTACGCTTCGAGCGGGTTGGCGCCGACGGCCACACCGCAGGGATTGGCGTGCTTGATGATTACGCAGGCAGGTTCCTCGAAGGTCTTCACGCACTCCCAGGCCGCATCTGCGTCGGCGATGTTGTTGTACGACAGTTCCTTGCCCTGCAGCTGACGATAATTGGCCAGCGCGCCCGCAACCGGCACGAGGTCGCGGTAGAACGCAGCCGACTGATGCGGGTTTTCGCCGTAGCGCATTTCCTGCACCTTCTCGAAATGCAGATTCAGCGTCTGCGGGTAGGCGCTGCGCGTGGCATGCTGCTTGTCTTCACCGAGCGCCGTCAGATAGTTGGTGATCGCGCCGTCATATTGCGCGGTATGTGCAAACACCTTCTTCGCCAGCGCGAACTTCGTGTCGTAGCTCACCTCGCCGTTGCCAGCCTTCATCTCTTCGAGCACGGGTCCGTAGTCGGCCGGATCGCAGATCACCACCACGTCCTTGTGGTTCTTGGCCGAGGAGCGCAGCATGGTCGGGCCGCCGATGTCGATATTCTCGATCGCATCTTCCAGTGAGCATTCATCCTTGGCGACCGTTTGCTGGAAGGGGTACAGGTTGACCACCACCATGTCGATGGTCGGGATGCCATGCTTCTGCAGCGCTGCCACGTGCTCGGGCAGGTCGCGGCGCGCCAGGATGCCGCCGTGGACCTTCGGGTGCAGGGTTTTCACGCGCCCGTCGAGCATCTCGGGGAAGCCGGTGTAATCGGCCACTTCGGTGACCTTGACGCCGTTGTCCGACAGCAGCTTGGCGGTGCCTCCGGTGGAAAGGATGTTGACGCCGAGCGCGGCCAGGGCCTTGGCGAAATCGAGGACGCCCGTCTTGTCGGAGACGGAGATGAGGGCTTGCTTGATCATGATGGCTGCATGCGGAGGTGATGGATAACGCAAGCGGTGCCTTTGGCATCGGCACCGCTTGCGTTATCTATCACAGCAAGCCGTGCTGCTGCAGCTTCTTGCGCAGCGTATTGCGGTTGATGCCGAGCATGTCGGCCGCGAGCGACTGGTTGCCTCCCGCTCGGATCATGATCGCCTCAAGCACCGGGCGTTCCACCGTGAGGATCACCATCTCGTAGACGTTTGTCGGCTGCTGCTCTCCGAGATCCTTGAAATACCGTTCAAGGCTCTTTTTGACGACGTCCTGATTGTTGTCTTTACTCATTGCGGTGGAATTCTTTTGGGGTCACGCAGCCAGCTTTTCTGCGGAAAGGGCGTATTGTAACCGCTCGCCGAACACTTCCTGCGATTCAAAAAAGGCATCGACCGCTTCCCGTTGAAGGTCGCAGTCCTCGATCCGGTTCATGCTGCGCCGGAATTCCTCGCCACCCGGAAGATCGCGCACGTACCAGCCGATATGCTTGCGCGCGGTGCGCAAACCCATGTACTCGCCGTAGAACGCGTAGTGCGCGCGCAAATGCTCGTCCATCAGGCGGCGCACTTCGGCTACGCGCGGCGGCGGCAGCAACTCGCCGGTGCGCAGAAAATGATCAATCTCGCGGAAAATCCACGGTCGCCCCTGGGCTGCGCGACCGATCATGACTGCGTCCGCCCCCGTCTGCGCCAGCACTTGCCGGGCCTTGCGTGGCGAAGTGATGTCGCCATTGGCCACGACGGGAATCGAGACTGCGGCCTTGACTGCGGCAATCGTCTCGTATTCGGCATCGCCGGAATAGCCATCGGCGCGCGTGCGTCCGTGCAAGGTCAGCATGGCAACGCCTGCATCCTCGGCCATGCGTGCGATGGTCAATGCATTCCTGTTCTGTCGATCCCAGCCAGTGCGAAATTTCAGCGTCACCGGCACATCGACCGCCGCCACCACTGCGCGCAGGATGTCGCCCACCAGCGACTCATGCTGAAGCAGGGCGGAACCGCACCAGCTGTTGCAGACCTTCTTGACCGGACAGCCCATGTTGATATCGATGATCTGGGCCCCGCGCTCGACATTGAAGCGCGCACTTGCCGCCAGCATGTCAGGATCGGCACCGGCGATTTGCACCGCCTTCGGCTCCATTTCGCCGTCGTGGTTGATGCGGCGCGAGGTCTTCTCGCTCGCCCACAGCCGCGGATCGGATGCCGCCATTTCGGATACCGCATAACCGGCGCCCAGCTCCTTGCACAGCTGCCGATACGGCCGATCGGTCACTCCCGCCATGGGGGCAACGAACACGTTGTTGCGCAGGATGTAAGGTCCGATCCGCATGCGTTATCTATCGACTTCATCCAGCGTGCGCACATCCCGAAGGTGCGCGACCTCGCCCCAGCTCAGGATTTGCAGGCGCTGTCCATCCCATGTGAGGCGGTTGATGCTGGCGTTGAGAATGTCGAAATCGCGCGGGGCATCGAATAGCCGCCCCTGCGCGGCGCGATAGGCACATTCGAGCACACCGCCATGCGTGACCAGCGCCACCTTGCGCAAACCGCAGCCATCAACCAGATCGGCGATGGCACCGGTTGCCCGCTCGAAGAAACCGCGCAGCGTCTCAGGCATGCGCTCGCCTGGCGGCAATGGCGCATCCAGTTCGCGCGCCTTCCAGGCCGCATACTCGGCCGGATGGCGCGTGGCAAGCTCGTCATAAAGCAACCCTTCGAAACCGCCGTAGCAACGCTCGCGCAACCGCGGATCCGGATGCACCGGCAAGTTGCAGGCGTCGGCAATGGGTTGCGCGGTCTGACGCGCGCGCTGCAGGTCGCTGGACCAGATCGCCTCCAGCCCTTCATCGCGCAGTGCGTGCCCCAGTGCGGTCGCCTGGCGCAGGCCTTCGTCATTGAGCGGCACGTCCAGATGGCCCTGCAGCCGGCGGACCGCATTCCATGCGGTCTCGCCGTGCCGGATCAACAGTATTTCAGTCATGAAGTCGTGCGCTTGCCGGCTAGTTCAGGATTGAGCGTATAGGTGCCGACGATCCTTGCCTCGGCCAGGATGTGTCCCTGCATCGCTTCGCGCACCTGCTGGCCGGTGAACTTGCCTGATACGGAAAGATGCTCCACATCCAGCGCATACAGGGTGAACTGATAGCGATGGATGATCGAATCGTTCCATGGCGGGCACGGTCCGTCATAGCCAAAGTAGTCGCCCGCCATGTCGGCATCGCCCGCGAACCAGCCGGTATAGTCGTTAAGCCCGTGACGTCCGGCCTTGCCGGCACCGAGTTCCGGCCCGCTCTTGCCGCGCGCGGTAACGCCCTCGCTGTACGAGCCGACTGCAATGGATGTGGTTTCGGCCGGCAGATCAATGAGCACCCAGTGGAAGAAATCCACGCGCGGCAAGTCCGCCGGAACGGTACGCTCTTCCTGGTTGACGTCATCGCCGCGCGAAGGCACATCGAAGTCGTGGCAAATCAGCGCGAACGAGCGCGTGCCGACCGGCGCATCGCTCCACTCCAGATGCGGATTGCGGTTGGACGACAACGCGACGTGCGATGCCACGTCCATCACGCCGAATGCAAACTCGCCCGGAATCGGGGCGCCATCCTTGAACGAATCGCTCCACAGCTTCATGCGTCCTCCTTGCTCGTCGGTTGAAAAAGGGAATGCCTGTCTACCGGGATCAGGTGCCAGCGGTATCGGTCAACGCAGCCGGCTTGACTTGCAGCCAGAAGGTGACCGGGCCGTCATTGACCAGCGAAACCTGCATGTGGGCACCGAAACGGCCGGTGGCAACCACCGGATGCTGCGCTCGCGCCAGCGCAACGAAATGCTCGAACAGGCGCTCGCCATCTTGCGGGGCCGCCGCCGGCGTGAACGATGGGCGAGTGCCCGAACGGGTGTCAGCCGCCAATGTAAACTGGGGCACCAGCAGCAATCCGCCGCCGACATCGCGCACGCTGCGATTCATCTTTCCGGCTTCGTCGCCGAACACGCGGTAGGACAGCAGCTTGGCGAGGAGCGTCTGCGCTTCCTTCTCGCTGTCGCCGCGTTCCGCGCACAGCAATACCATCAGTCCGGCCTCGATCGCACCCACGGTTTCCCCGGCGACTTCCACCGCTGCCCGTGAAACCCTTTGCAACAATGCAATCATGCCCCGTTCAGGCCAGCGTGACGCGTGCGAACTTGCGCTTGCCGACCTGTACCACGAATGTGCCCGCCTCGAGTTTGAGTCCCTTGTCGCTGACCGCCCCGCCATCAATGCGCACGCCGCCCTGTTCGACCATGCGCAGGGCTTCCGAGGTCGATGCGCACAGGCCAGCCTGCTTGAGCAGCTGGCCGATGCCCAGCGGTGCGCCGGACAGCGCCACTTCAGGAATGTCATCCGGGATCCCGCCGCGCGCGCGATTGTTGAAATCTTCCAGCGCATCCTCCGCAGCCTTGCGCGAATGGAAGCGCTCGACGATCTCCTGCGCCAGCAGCACTTTGATGTCGCGCGGATTGCGGCCGCCTTCGACATCCTTCTTGAACTGCACGATTTCCCGCATCGGCCTGAACGACAGCAGCTCGTAGTAGCGCCACATCATGTCGTCCGAAATGCTCATCAGCTTGCCGAACATCGTGTTGCCCGGCTCGGTGATACCGACATAATTGCCCTTGGACTTCGACATCTTCTCCACGCCGTCCAGCCCTTCGAGCAGCGGCATGGTCAGGATGCACTGCGGTTCCTGCCCATAATCCTTCTGCAGTTCGCGCCCGACCAGAAGATTGAACTTCTGATCAGTGCCGCCCAGCTCCAGATCGCTGCGCAAGGCCACCGAATCGTAACCCTGCATCAGCGGATAGAGCAGCTCGTGAACGGAAATCGGCGTGCCTGCCTTGAAGCGCTTGGTGAAGTCCTCGCGCTCCAGAATGCGGGCAACGGTGTACTTGGCCGACAACTCGATCATGCCGCGCGCGCCGAGCGGATCGCACCATTCTGAGTTGTAGCGAATTTCCGTGCGCTCGGGATCCAGCACCAGGCTGGCCTGGGCGAAATAGGTCTTGGCGTTCTCCTCGATCTGTTCGCGGGTCAGCGGCGGACGCGTGATGTTGCGCCCGGACGGATCGCCGATCATCGAGGTGAAGTCGCCGATCAGGAAGATGACGGTATGGCCGAGCTCCTGCAGCTGCCGCATCTTGTTGAGCACTACCGTATGCCCGAGGTGCAGATCGGGAGCGGTCGGGTCCAGGCCAAGTTTGACGCGCAGCGGCGTGCCGGTCATCTCGGAACGCACGAGCTTCTGTGCGAACTCGGACTCGATGATCAATTCATCCACGCCGCGCTTGACCACTTCCAACGACTCCCGCACGGAGTCGGTCAGCGGAAGGACGGAGGTGTTGTTGTTGTTTGACAATACAGAAGAGGCGCTCATGGACTGACGTAAATTAATGTAGAAACCGGTAAAGCCTATAGCATGCGTTTGCTATAATCCCTGCTCATTTCAGGCTTGCGAAACGGCAACAATAGCAAGATGAAACACGCACCGCCTCCCCTCTCGCACATCTCCTCTTAAGGGCGCTTCGGTGAGCTGGCAGCAGCGTGTCAATGGGAGCAATCCATGCTGTTGCGGTTTCGCGGCACAGCTGGTGCAGTACCTTCATGCAGCCTGGACGACGCAAGCGGGGGAACAGAAGCATCAGCAATCCACTGCCCGCCCGCAAAACAGCAAATTCTAACGTATTGCATGCTCCCTACCGACAAACTCCTGAAACCGGGCCTGAGCAGTACGCTGTTATTCGGGGCGTCGCGCAAGACGCGCATCATATCCCTGACAGCGCTCTTCCTGGCTGCCTGCGCCTTCGGCGCCGCCGGTGTCGCCCCCATGGCACCGGACCCGGCCAACCTGCCAGTACGCGCCATCACCGAAAAT
>JAEZHR010000424.1 GCA_023416415.1 Pseudomonadota bacterium | reverse complement strand
CCTTGAAGCCGGAGCGAATGATGACTTCCTTGGTCCGGCCGACGATGAACAGGCGGCCATCGGCTTCCTGCCGGCCCAGGTCTTCGGTGTTGAACCAGCCATCGGCATCCATCCCCTTGCTTGTCTGCTCGGGATTGCGGAAGTAGCCGCGCATCAGGTTCGGCCCGCGTGCCCACACGGTGCCCACCTCACCGGGCGCCACCTCGCTGCCGTCTGCTGCGCGCAGGGAAATCTCCACGCCCGGCAAAGGCCGGCCGACGGAATCGTCGCCCAACGCCTCCTCCATGCGGGGCCAGCAGATCGATGCCGCCTCGGTCAGCCCGTAGCCGTTTTGCAGCGTGCAGCCGAACAGGGCTTCGGACGCGCGCTGGATGGCCGGATCGATCGGTGCGCCGCCGGAACCGATGAAGCGCATGTCCGGGAATCCTGAAATCGATTCGGCCGCGCAATACTCGGCGAGCTTGGCGAACATCGCCGGCGCACCCTGCAAACAGGTAATGCGGCGCTGCTGCAGCACCTCGACGCAGGCTGCTGGTGCAAACCGGGACGTCAGATACAGCGACGCGCCAGCGTGCAGCGCGCCGAGGAATACCGATGCGTGGCCCATCACGTGGGTGATCGGCAGCACCGCATAGATGCGGTCGCGCGGCTTCATGTCGCGCAAGGTTTGCATGCAGCCGGCGATAAAGGACAGATTGCCGTGACTCAACATCACGCCCTTCGGCTGACCAGTCGTGCCGGTGGTGTAGATGATTGCCGCGATGTCGTCCGGCATGCGCTCGTCTGCGCTCTGCGCAATGCCTCGCGTCACCGCGTGACGCCCCAGCACCGGACTGTCCTGCTCGGTCGCTTCGAACGCACGCGCATGAATTTTCGAATCCGGCGATTGCGCGAACACGAAGAACACATGCGACGGCATGCAGTGCGCGACGATACCCTGCAGCTCGGGCGTGGCGCGACGTGCGTTCTCCAGAACAACGCATACGCCGAGGCGGGACGCGGCCAACAGGAGAACGGCCAGTGCCACGCTGTTTTCACCAACCACCATGATGCGCGCGCCGGCTTCGATACCCTGCGCGCGCAAGCCCTGCGCTGCGGTCTCGATGGCTGCACCCAGCTCGCCGTAGGTCAGAGCCGTCATGCTGTCCTCCAGCGCCGGCGCATCCGGCTGCGTACGTGCATGCGCGAGTACCGGAGCGACCGTGCTGAGGATCATCGCTTGCGCTTTGGCTGTGCACTCCATCTGAGCTCTACCGCCTTGGGGTCAGGCGTTGACGTTGACCACCAGGCGTCCCTTGACCTCGCCGCGCAGCAAGGCTTCGGCGCAGGCGATGGACGCGGACAGCGGAATCTCCGCCACGACCTGATCCAGCACGTCCGGAATGTCGCGCGCCAGCTCCTCCCAGGCATGCTTCCGTTCGGCCAGCGGCGCATACACGCTGTCGATGCCGGCCAGCGTCACGCCGCGCAGGATGAAGGGCGCCACGGTAGCCGGGAAATCCATGCCTTGCGCCAGGCCGCAAGCGGTGACCACGCCACCGTACTTCGTGCTCGCGCAGATGTTGGCCAGCGTATGGCTGCCGACGCTGTCCACCGCGCCGGCCCAGCGTTCCCTGGCCAATGGCTTGCCTGGATTCGAAAGCGTCGCGCGGTCGATCACTTCAGCCGCGCCCAGCGCGCGCAAACGCTCGGCTTCTTCCATGCGTCCGGTTGAGGCAACGACCTTGTAGCCGCGCTTGGCAAGCAGCGCGATCGCAATGCCGCCGACACCGCCGTTGGCACCGGTGACGATGATCTCTCCCTTGTCCGGCGTAACACCATGGCGCACCAGTGCACGCACGCACAGCATCGCGGTGTAGCCGGCGGTGCCGACCGCCATCGCCTGACGCGTGGAGAGCCCTGCGGGCAGCGGCAGCAGCCAGTCGCCGGAGACGCGCGCCTTCTGCGCCAGACCGCCCCAGTGCGTTTCGCCGACGCCGAAGCCGTTCAGCAGCACCTTGTCGCCTGCCTTGAAATTCGGATGCGCGCTCGCCTCCACGGTGCCGGCGAAATCGATGCCGGGCACCATCGGGAACTTGCGTACGACCGGGCTCTTGCCAGTGATGGCCAGACCATCCTTGTAGTTCAGCGTCGAATAGTCGATGCGCACGGTTACGTCACCAGCCGGCAGTTGTGCTTCGTCCACCTCGGTCAGCGTGGTGCGATAGCTTCCATCGATCTGTTCGATCAGCAATGCCTTGAACATGTCTGCTCCTTCCATATGGCCTTCGGCCGTTTCCCAGGTTGTCATTCCCGCTGCCGTCACCGGCACGGGTCGTTATCTTTTATCAGTGCAAGATCCAGATCGCGCCCAGCACGAAGCACGCAATCCAGACCGTCTCGGCCACCAGCATGAACACCGCGCCCCAGCCCAGCGATGCCAGCGAACGGAACGACGTCTTCATGCCGAGTGCCGCAATCGCAATCACCAGGCAGGTCTGCGACGCATCGGCCAGCACCGATGCAACTTGTGCCGGCACATAACCGAGGCTGTTGGTCAGCATCAGCCAGATGAATCCGATCAGGAAGAACGGTACCACCGGCGGCAGGTCGAACTCGGTCGTTCCCGCACGGGTCTTGAACAGGATCGACAAGGCGATCACGACCGGCACCAGGCAGGCAACGCGCGTGAGCTTGACGAAGGTTGCGATGTCGCCGGTCTCGTTCGAGATCAGGTAGCCGGCCCCGACCACCTGCGCCACGTCGTGGATGCTGCCGCCGATGAAGATGCCGGCTTCTGCGGCATCGAGTCCGGCCAGGCTGACGATCAGCGGATAGACCACCATCGCGACCGTCGACAGCGTGGTGACGCCGACCACGGTCAGCAGCGTGAAGCGCTCGTTCTCCTGGGTCTGTGGCAGGACGGCGGAAATCGCCAGCGCGGCGGATGCGCCGCAAATGCCGACGGCGCCTCCCGAAATCAGCCCCTCCGGCGCGGAGCGTCCTAGCCAGCGCGACAGCCCGTAGCCGAAGCCGATGGTCAGCAGCACTGCGCAGACAACGATCACGATTGGCGCCGCGCCGAGCGCACCGATCTGCTCCAGCGTGATGCGTGCTCCCAGCAGTGCAACGCCGGTGCGCAGCAGCGTCTTGCTGCAGAACTCGATGCCGGGCTTGCATTGCGGCGCCTCATTCAGGAAGTTGAAAGTCAGGCCGAAGAACAACGCGTACAGCAACTTCGGCCCGCCGTAGGTGAGCGAGACGAAGGAAGCCGCCAGCGCGATGACGATCGCAATCGCAGCACCCGGCCAGTTCCTGCGCAATGCAGCGGGGCGCCACGGCGAGATGACATTCAACAGGAAGCTCATCGCGCCAGCAGCTCCAGCACCCGGTCGGTGATCAGATTGCACACCCGTTCCTCGGATTCGGCGGTCACGCCGGCGATGTGCGGCGTCAGGATCAGATTCGGCACATTGACCAGTGCCGAGCCTGCCGGCAGCGGTTCCTTTTCGAACACGTCGACGGCGGCGCCGGCCAGGCGGCCCGCGTGCAAGGCTTCGGCCAGTGCGCGCTCGTCCACGATGCCGCCGCGCGCGGTATTGATCAGCACGGCGCCGCGTTTCATCTGCGCGATCCGCTTCGCATCGAACATGCCGCGCGACTCGGCGGTCAGCGGCATGTGCAGGGAAACGATGTCGCTGGTGGCGAGCAGCTCGTCCAGCGGCATGCTGCGATACGGATAGTCGAGCGCGACATTCACGGGCTGGCGTTCGCAGGCCACCACCTGCATGCCGAGTGCATGCGCGAGGCGACCGGCGAGCTGCCCGATCGAGCCGAAGCCGACGATGCCCATCGTGCAGCCGGCCGTTTCCCGGCCGCGGGTCAGCGGTGCGCGCGGCCACTTTCCATCCGCCATGGGCGCACTGCAGAAATAGGCGCCACGCCTGAGCATCATTGCCGTCGTCACCACGTACTCGGCAACCGAGAGCGCGTTGGCGCCAATGGCCGGCACGACTTCGATGCCGCGTGCGCGGCAGGCTTCGACGTCGATGTTGTCCAGCCCGACACCGAGGCGGCCGACGACCTTGCAGCGTTGCATCGCGTCCAGCAGTGCACCGCGGACCTGGGTGCGGGCGCGCACGATGATGCAATCGGCGTCGCGTGCCGCTTCGATCAGCTGATCCGGCTTGTCTACCAGGGTGTCGTCGTACACGACCCGATGCGCGGCGCGCAGCCGTGCAAGGGGTTCGGGCAGCATGAGTTCAGGGATGATGATTTTCATGAAAGCGATTGGAATGCTGACTGGGAGTTCTGGCCAGGGACGCGCCGGTTGCGGAACGCGAGCAGTGCGGCCACGTCGCACTAGTAACTATTTTTCAATTACTTTTGGTCAAAAACTCTCTATGGAAACATAAAGACCGAACTCGCGTGTCCGGCGCTGACGCGGCGCACTCCCAATACGGCGGTCTTACTTCGCTTCGAACTGGCTGAACGCTTCCATCGCGCGGATCGAATACACGTAGGCAGCACCTGCGTTGAGCGCAATCGCGGTCGAGAGCGCGGCACTCAATTCCGCCTCGGTCACGCCGGCCTTGCGTGCGGCGTTCGCGTGCGAGGCAATGCACCCGTCGCACCGTGTCGTCACCGCCACCGCCAGTGCAATCAGTTCGCGCGTGCGTGCATCGAGTGCGTCGTTGGCGCCTTGCTCAGCATTGAGTGCCTGGTAGGCCTGGACGAATTTCGGGTTGTTTTCCGTCAGGTTAACGGCGGCCTTGCGCGTGTTGCTCAGTTGTTCGGCCCAGTTGTTCAACATGATGGCTCCATGGACGGTTGAAAATGGTCGCGACGCGCGACCCGGTGAAACCCTGAATGCGCTGCAGCAGCTTCAGGCACGCTTGTACTGCAGCAGCCCGCCGGTGACCTTCGGCGGACGCGCGCGAATCGCCTCTTCGATCGGGTCGGTGCCCCAGCCCGGCCGATCCGGCACGATCAAATGGCCGTCCTTGTACTCAGGCGCATGGGTGAACAGCTCACCCTCCCACGGCAGCCGGTCGACGTCGGTCTCCATGATGCGCAGGTTGGGCACCGCAGCGGCAAAGTGCGCGTTCATCATCGTGCACAGGTCGCCGTAGAAGTTGTGCGGAGCGACATTGATGTCGTGGGCATCGGCGACCGCCGCGATCTTCATCGACTGCCAGACCCCGTTCCATACCGTATCGACGATGGCGGCATCGACCGCCTGCTCCTGGAAGTACGGCAGGAAGCCGCGCACGCCGAACAGGGTTTCGCACGAACTGATGGGCTGCTTGCTATGGCTGCGCACGTAGGCAAGGGCCTTCGGGCTGTAGGTGTCGATTTCGACCCAGAACAGATCGAAATCGTCCAGCGCACGCAGGATCTTCAACATACCTTCCGGCTTGGCATTGAAGTTCAGGTCGATCAGGATTTCCATGTCCGCGCCAGCCCCGTCGCGCAAGGCCACGAGATGATTGCGAATGTTTCGGATCAGCTTGGGCGTGACGTTCAGCTCCGGCTGGAACGGCACCGCGAAACCGGGCCGCCACGCATACGCATTGCCTTCGTCGTGGATGAACAGATTGGTCTTCAGCGCCGTGTATCCGCGTTCGCGCGCCTCTGCGCCGCTGCGTTTGACGCCGTCGAGGTCAGTCACGGCCGGACCGTAGAACTTCGGATGGTTGATGCGCCAGGTCGGGCAATGCGACCAGTAGACGCGCACCTTGTCGCGCAGCTTTCCGCCCAGCAGTTCGTAGCACGGCACGCCGAGGCCCTTGGCCTTGGCATCGAGCAGCGCGTTCTCGATTGCGCCGATCGCCTGACCGATCACGCTGCCCGGTGATGGCCGGGTCAGGCAGCTCGCCTCGGTGAAGAAGCGTTCGTGGTTGTTGACTTCCTGCCCGATCAGGCGGCGCCCGAGCTGCCCGATGATTGCACCCACGCCGGGTGAGCCAAAGCTCTCGTCATATTCACTCCAGCCGGTGATGCCCGCATCGGTACTGAGCTTGAGGAAGTAGTAGTTGCGCCATCCAGCATCACACTCAAGTGTCTCGATTCCCGTAACTTTCATTGTCTCCTCTGTCCTTATCTGTCTTGCTTACGCCGCCGGCATCGGCGCGTTCGAATAGCCGGAGATGAATCGCTTGGACGCCCCGGTCCGTGGGTCGTATACGTGGCGCTCGATCTTGCCGATGTTGCCGCCATAGACGTGGACGCTGATCGATATGCGATCCTCGTGGACGTTTGCCACACGGTGGATGTCGCCCAGCGTCGGCGACACCCAATCGGTATCGCCCGCATCCAGCACATCCTCGGCGATCTTGCGCATCGGCTGGCCGCAACCGGCCAGCTC
>JAEZHR010000418.1 GCA_023416415.1 Pseudomonadota bacterium | reverse complement strand
ACGCACCTCCGCAACAGAGAAACCAGCGTCCCGACGCAGCACCAAAGCACGCCCCGAGGTGGCGCAGACTCAGAAATCGACCACGAGTCGCACCGCGGACAAGCTCGGTGTGACCAAGCTGTTCGTGCTCGACACCAACGTGCTGATGCACGATCCGAGCGCCTTGTTCCGCTTCGAGGAGCATGACATCTACCTTCCGATGATCACGCTGGAGGAGCTGGACGATCACAAGAAAGGCATGTCCGAAGTCGCGCGAAATGCGCGCCAGGTGTCACGCACGCTGGATGCTCTTGTCAGCGGTATCGATGATGACGCAATCGAAGCCGGCATTCCGCTCGCCAAGCTCGGCAATGCGGAGGCCAAGGGCCGCCTGTACTTCCAGACCAGCCTGCGCGACGTGAAGGCGCCAGATGGACTGCCGGTCGGCAAAGCCGATAACCACATCCTGGGCGTGGTCCAGGCGCTTGAGGCGATCCATCCGGGGCGTCCGGTAGTGCTGGTGTCCAAGGACATCAACATGCGGATCAAGGCGCGCGCAATGGGCCTGCCGGCGGAGGAGTATTTCAACGACCACGTGCTGGAAGACACGGATCTGCTCTACTCCGGCATCACCCCATTGCCAGATGACTTCTGGAACAAGCACGCGAAAGGCATGGAGTCGTGGCAGGAGAACAAGCATGGCACCGGCTACACCTTCTACCGCGTCACTGGTCCGGCGGTACCCTCGCTGCTCATCAACCAGTTTGTCTATCTGGAGCCAAAGAACGGCGAAGCCCCCTTCTACGGCCAGGTACGCCAGATCAACGGCAAGACCGCCGTGCTGCAGACGCTGCGCGACTACGCGCATGCCAAGAACAGCGTATGGGGCATCACGGCGCGCAATCGCGAGCAGAATTTCGCGCTGAACCTGCTGATGAACCCCGAGTGCGATTTCGTCACCCTGCTCGGCCAGGCCGGTACCGGCAAGACTCTGCTCGCGCTGGCTGCAGGCCTGGCCCAGGTGCTGGAAACCAAGCTCTACAACGAGATCATTGTCACTCGCGTGACCGTCCCGGTCGGCGAAGACATCGGGTTCCTGCCGGGAACAGAGGAAGAGAAGATGTCACCCTGGATGGGGGCCTTCGACGACAACCTGGAAGTGCTGAACAAGTCCGACAACGATGCAGGTGATTGGGGGCGCGCCGCGACCCAGGATCTGATTCGCTCGCGCATCAAGATCAAATCGCTCAACTTCATGCGTGGTCGAACCTTCGTCAACAAGTTTCTGATTATCGACGAGGCGCAGAATCTGACCCCCAAGCAGATGAAAACGCTAGTCACGCGCGCCGGCCCAGGCACCAAGATCGTCTGCCTGGGCAATATCGCCCAGATCGACACCCCCTATCTCACCGAAGGTTCGAGTGGCCTGACCTATGTGGTCGACCGCTTCAAGGGGTGGACCCACAGCGGCCATGTAACCCTCGCTCGCGGGGAGCGCTCGCGTCTGGCCGATCATGCAAGCGAAGTACTGTAAGCACCAATGCACCATATGAGACGGGCCCGCAGCTGCGGGCCCGTTTTGATTTGACCGTCTGCGGCAGCGCTACAAGAGTGGGGTCACCAGCATGGCATGTCCCAGCCACCACGCAATTGCACCGGCAAAGGCCGCAGCGGGAATCGTCACCACCCAGCCCTTCACCATGCTGCCCACCACTTTCCAGCGCACCGTGGACATGCGATGCGGCGAATTCACTCCAACGACCGCCCCCGTCAACGCCTGCCGGGGCGACACCGCAACACCGAGATTCGTCGCAAGTATCAGCGTCAATGCCGCTCCCGCTTCGGCGCTGAATCCGTCAACCGGTCTGAGTTGCGCAACCTTCTTGCCCATCATCTTCACCACCCGCCAGCCGCCGAACAAGGTACCCAGCGCAACAGTTGCATAGCTACCCGCCACGACCCAAGTCGGCAGTTCCTGTTCCGGCTGCAAAGCACCGGCAGCCAGCAGGAGCATCCAGAGCATGCCCATGCACTTCTGGGCATTGTTGGCGCCATGACCGAGGTTGTACAAACCGGCGGAGAGCAGCTGCATGCGCCGAAAGGCCTTGTCCACCCGACGTGGGAGCGCGTGCACGTACAGCCATGCGATCACGATCATGATAAGTGCCCCGAGCAGGAAGCCGAACAGCGGCGTCAGCAATACGAAAGCCAGCAGCTTGATCACTCCGGAAGCAATCAGCGCTTCACTGCCGCCGCGCGCCACTGCCGCGCCTAGCAGCGCCCCGATCAATGCGTGGGTGGCGGATACCGGCATGCGAAAAATCCATGCAACCAGCATCCACGTGATTGCGCCAAGCAGTGCAGCGAATACCAGCACCTGATCGGCAGCGAACGTCTCCACGGTGCCGAGGGCCAATGTCTGCGCAACCGCAAGCGGAAAGAAGAAGATTGCCAGACCGTTGCAGCATGCCGCCAGCAGCACCGCCTGGGATGGCCGCAGCACACGCGTGGACACCACGGTCGTGATGGCATGCGCTGCGTCGTGAAGCGCATTCATGAAG
>JAEZHR010000409.1 GCA_023416415.1 Pseudomonadota bacterium | reverse complement strand
GTCCAATCCATTCGGCCGCGTCAATCGTTCCCTTTTCCAGCGCCGGATAGATGTCGCCCCCCGCGATCTGCTGGGGAACCACACCCAGGCGCTGCATCACACGACCGCCGAAGGCACTCACGCGCATCTTCAGACCTTCCAGATCCTTGGTTGACTTGATCTCCTTGCGGAACCAGCCAGCCATCTGGGTGCCGGTATTGCCGCCCATGAAGTTGATGATGCCGAAATCCTTGTAGAACTCACGCGTCAGTTCCTTGCCACCGCCGTGCATGAACCAAGCGCTTTGCTGGCGGGAATTCAAGCCGAACGGTACGGCACCATCAAACGAAAAGGTCGGATCCTTGCCGAAATAGTAGTAGGAAGCGGTGTGACCCATTTCGACCGTGCCGGCCTGGACCGCATCGGCCACCTGCAGCGCCGGAACGATTTCGCCACCGGCAAACACGCGAATGTTGAACTTGCCCCCCGTCAGCTCGGAAACCCGCTTGGCCAGTACTTCTCCGCCGCCGTAGATTGTGTCGAGCGACTTCGGGAAGCTCGAGGCAAGGCGCCAATTGATTGTAGGCAAGGATTGTGCAATTGCCGGTGCTGCGACTGCGCCCGCGGCCGCGCCGACGGCCGTCTTCTTCAAAAAGGAACGACGTTCCATTTGGTCTCCTAGAGTTGATTTCGATTACCGTGCGCACCGCCTGCGGCGACGCCACCGACCTTTTAGGCCGAGCCATTTTAGAAAAGTAAAGTTTTGATAGCAACAAGAAAGGGATGGTGCAGCGCAACGACTTACACGTACGCATAAGCACGAGGGAAGTACTACGCAGAGAGCCTGCGTGATAACACGTAGAGCGCGTTCAGCGAGTGCTCAATTGCCGGCTACGGTCATCTGCTCGATCAGAATCGACCCGGTATGCCGGGTGCCGCGCACGACGACATCCGCCCCGACTGCAACGATTTGCCGGAACATGGACTTGAGGTTGCCGGCAATCGTGATTTCCTCTACCGGAAACTGGATCACACCGTTTTCCACCCAGTAGCCTGATGCGCCGCGCGAATAGTCGCCGGTCACGTAGTTGACACCCTGCCCCATGAGATCGGTGACCAGAAGGCCGGTACCGAGTTTTTTCAACATGGCGGCGAAGTCATCGTCGGCGCGAGTCTGGTCCGACCCCAGGAACAGATTGTGCGCGCCGCCAGCATTGCCCGTCGTCCGGACGCCAAGCTTGCGCGCCGAATAGGTCGACAGAAAATATCCCTGCACCACGCCATCGCGCACCACATCGCGGCCATGGGTCTTCACGCCTTCTTCGTCGAACGGCGCAGAACCGATGCCGCCAACGATGTGCGGGTCTTCGCGCACCTGGATGTGCGAATCAAAGACCGGCTTGCCAAGTGCGTCGAGCAGAAAGCTCGACTTGCGATACAACGCGCCGCCCGACACCGCCTGAACAAAGGCGCCAAGCAGCCCCGTCGCCACCGGAGCCTCGAACAGCACCGGACACTTTCGCGTATCGATCTGGCGCGCATTCAGACGTGCGAGAGCACGTTCGGCCGCATAGCGCCCGATGTCCTCGGGCGCAGCCAGCCTGTCTGCGGCGCGCCCCGAGGAGTACCAGTCGTCGCGCTGCATGCCGGCGCCGTGACCGGCAATCGGTGCCACCGATATCGTGTGACGCGAATACGGATAGCCGCCCATGAAGCCACGCGTATTGGCCAAGACGAAATGAGACTGCTGAGTGTAGACGCTGGCCCCTTCGCAGTTGCTGATGCGGGCATCGACCACAAACGCGGCCGCCTCGCAGCGACGCGCCAGTTGCACCGCCTCCTCGGTCGACACCGCCCACGGGTGAAACAGGTCGAGATCGCGCGGTTGAAATTCCAGCGTGTCTTCATCGGGCAGGCCAGCGCAATCGTCCTCGGCAGTGAAGCGCGCGATGTTGTGGGCTGCATCGACCGTATCGCGCAGCGACCTGGGCGAAAAATCCGAAGTGCTGGCATTGCCGCGCCGCACATGACCGCGCGCGCCCAAGTGGATGGTTACCCCTATGCCCTTGTCCTTGTTCTGTTCGATCGTCTCGATCTCGCCCTTGCGCACCGTGACCGCCAAGCCCTTTCCTTCGCTGATCTCGACGGCGGCATCGCTCGCGCCTTTTTCCCGGGCGTAATGAAGCACGTCCTCGGCGATCTGGCGCAACTCTTCCTGGCTGTAGGTAAATCCCGTATTGCTCATGGGCTATGGGCTCGGTTCGCTGGCAAAGCGGGTATCATAGCAGTCGTTCATCAATCGGCCCGGCGCTCTTTTTTCCACGCGCCCGCCCTCCTCACCTCAGCATTTCAAGTCATGCCCAATCCCAATCGCGGCTCCTGCGGCTTTCAGTCGAACGAGTTCGAACAGCAGTACGACCGCCCTTCCAAATCGCAGCTCAAGCGCGAGATGAGCGCGCTCCAGGATCTCGGCCAGGAACTGGTCGAGCAGTCGAAGGAACGCGTCATGCGCGTGCCGATGCCCGAGGACGTGCGTGATGCCATCCTCGAATGCCAACGTATCAAGGACCATGAAGGGCGACGTCGCCAGCTGCAGTATGTCGGCCGCAAGATGCGCACCTTGGAAGATGACGAGGTGGCCGCGATTCGCAGGGTGCTCGACAGCTGGAAAGGCGCCTCTAAATCCGAGACGGCCGCATTGCATGCACTGGAGAAGCGACGCGACCGGCTGCTGACCGATGACAAGGCATTGACCGATTTGCTGCAGCAACATCCGCAGGCAGACGTGCAACACCTGCGCACGCTCATCCGCAACGCGCGCAAGGAGCAGGCGGAAAACAAGCCGCCCAAGGCCTATCGGGAGCTGTTCCAGATCCTCAAGCAACTTCAGTTCTCGTCCGCGGAAGACGTGCCGAGCGAGGCAGAGAATGAACATCAAGATGAACGATGAGGCAGTGATCGGCCTGGTGTCGATATCCGACCGCGCATCCTCGGGCGAATACGTAGACCAGGGCGTGCCGGCGCTGCACGAGTGGCTTTCGCGCGCATTGTCGAGTCCGTGGAAAGCGGAGACACGCGCCATTCCAGATGATCGTGCCGAAATCGAACGCACCCTGATCGAACTGGTGGACGAACTCAAGTGCGACCTGGTGCTGACCACCGGCGGCACCGGCCCTGCCCGCCGCGATGTTACGCCCGAAGCAACCCTCGCGGTCGGCACACGGGAAATGCCTGGTTTCGGAGAACAGATGCGCCAGATCAGCTTGCGCTTCGTGCCGACAGCCATCCTGTCACGCCAGGTCGCAGTCGTTCGCGAGAACGCCGATCATGCCGCACTGATCATGAACCTCCCGGGCCAGCCGAAGTCGATCAAGGAAACGCTCGAAGGTCTGAGAAGCGATCAGGGCGAACCGAGCGTGCCCGGGATTTTTGCTGCCGTGCCGTACTGTATCGACCTGATCGGCGGTCCTTATATCGAAACAAACGATGCCGTGTGCAAGGCGTTTCGTCCGAAGTCCGCGACTCGTAACAAGCCTGCGGCTTGATTGCCATGCCCAACTCCCTGCTCGATGCGATCGAGATCGAAACTGGTCCCAATCCTCAATCCGCCGTGATCTGGCTGCACGGTCTTGGCGCTGACGGAAGTGACTTTGTGCCCATCGTGCATGAACTCGATCTTGCCGGCTGTGCGCCCATTCGCTTCATCTTCCCTCACGCACCGACGATGCCGATCACGGTCAATAACGGCTACGTGATGCGCGCGTGGTACGACATCGTGAGCTTCGACTTCAATCAACGCGAAGACGAAACGGGCGTGCGCCGCTCTCAAGCTCTAGTTGTAGCCCTGATTGCGCGCGAGCGAGCGCGCGGCGTGCCGTCCGAACGCATCGTGCTGGCCGGCTTCTCGCAAGGCTGCGCAATGACGCTGCAAACCGGCCTGCGCTACCCGGAACGGCTGGCCGGACTGCTCGGCCTGTCCGGCTACATGCCACTATGGGCAACGGTGGCTGCAGAGCGGCATGGCGCCAACCACGACACCCCCATCTTCCTCGCCCACGGTCGCCTCGACCCGGTCGTACCATTCCGCGCAGGTGAACAGACGCGCGAGCTGTTGCGCAACTTCGGCTATGCCGTCGAGTGGCACGAGTATGCGATGCAGCACGAAGTGTGCAGAGAGGAGATTGCGGATATCGGGGAGTGGTTGAGGAGAATATTGGGTTAAGGCCCGGGCGGGATGGCCGGCGCGGAATTCGTGCACCGTCTTGGCCTCGGCCTTGCTCTCTATTCGTTGGAGCGAGCGCTTGTAGTTCTACGGGCGATCCGCCCGGTCATCCGACGAGAGCTCGAAGGAATTACAGCCCCATCGAAGAAAGAACACGAGCAATCGCTCAAGCCCGCCGCTCCAAGACTCAATTACTTGAACACCACCGTCTTGTGCCCGTTCAGCAGAATACGGTGCTCGACGAACCACTTCACTGCGCGCGCCAGCACCACGCACTCGACGTCACGCCCGATGGCCGTCAGCGTCTCCGGATCCATCGCATGGTCGACGCGTTCGACATCCTGTTCGATGATCGGCCCCTCGTCCAAGTCGCCGGTCACGAAGTGGGCGGTCGCGCCGATAAGCTTTACGCCACGGTCATGCGCCTGGTAGTAGGGCTTGGCGCC
>JAEZHR010000408.1 GCA_023416415.1 Pseudomonadota bacterium | reverse complement strand
GCGCCGTCGATGTAGACCTGGCCGCCATGCCGGTGCACGATTTCGCACACCTCGCGATCCTGCGCCTCGAACACGCCATGCGTGGACGGATAGGTGATCATGATCGCCGCCAGCTCCTGCGCATGCTTTTCCGCCTTGGTTCGCAGGTCGTCCAGATCGACGTTGCCGCGCTCGTCGCAGGCGACCACCACCACCTGCATGCCGGCCATCTGGGCCGTGGCCGGGTTGGTGCCATGCGCCGAACTCGGTATCAGGCAGACCTTCCGATGCCCTTCTCCACGGCTCTTGTGATAGGCGCGAATCGCGAGCAGACCGGCATACTCGCCCTGCGAGCCGGCGTTCGGTTGCAGCGACACGGCGTCATACCCGGTGCACGCGGCCAGCATCTGTTCCAGTTCGCCGATCATCTGCAGATACCCCTGCGCCTGTTCTCGCGGTGCAAACGGATGGATGCCGGCAAATTCGCGCCAGGTCACCGGAATCATCTCGGTGGTGGCGTTGAGTTTCATCGTGCAGGAACCCAGCGGAATCATCGTGCGGTCCAGCGCCAGATCCTTGTCGGCCAGGGCGCGCAGGTAGCGCAGCATCTGGGTTTCCGAGTGATGGGTGTTGAACACCGGATGCGTCAGATAGGCGCTGGTGCGCACCAGTTGCGCGGGAATACGATCCGCAACGGCGGCTTCGCAGGCATCGAATGCCGGCAGCGGCTGTCCGTTGCCGAAGATTTCCCACAGCGTTTCCACGTCGGCACGCGTCGTGGTCTCGTCGAGCGAAATGCCGATGGCTGCCCCGCTGATCTCGCGCAGGTTGCACATGCGCTCGCGCGCGGCGGCGTGAATGGCAGCGGTGCGCGCGCCGGTGCGCACGACGATGGTGTCGAAGAAGCTGCCGGTACGCACGCCGAAGTCCAGGCGCTGCAATCCCTCGGCCAGCGTAGCGGTCAGGCGATGCACGCGCTGCGCGATCGTCTTCAGTCCCTTCGGTCCATGGTAGACCGCATACATGGCAGCGATGTTGGCCAGCAGCACTTGCGCCGTGCAGACGTTGGAAGTCGCCTTCTCGCGCCGGATATGCTGCTCGCGCGTCTGCAGCGCAAGACGGTAGGCGGCGTCCCCGTGACTGTCGATCGACACGCCGACCACGCGGCCGGGCATCATCCGCTTGTTTGCATCACGCGTGGCGAAATAGGCGGCATGCGGGCCGCCGAAGCCGAACGGCACGCCGAAGCGCTGGGCCGAACCGATGGCGACGTCCGCGCCGAATTCTCCCGGCGGCTTGAGCAGGGTCAGCGCCAGCAGGTCCGCAGCCACCACGACCAGCGCCCCCTTTGCGTGCACCAGCTCGGCAGTCTGCGCGTAGTCGTGAATTTCACCGTCCAGCGCCGGATACTGGAGCAACGCACCGAAACATTCCTGCCCTTCCAGCTCGGTCCGGTGGTCGCCAACCACCACTTCCACGCCGATCGGCTCCGCACGGGTACGCACCACGTCAATCGTCTGCGGCAGGCAGTCCTTCGAAACAAAGAAGGTTCTGCTCTTGCTCTTGGCCACGCGCTGGCAGAATGCCATGGCCTCGGCCGCGGCCGTTGCTTCATCCAGCAGCGACGCATTGGCGATCTCCAGGCCGGTGAGGTCCGAGATCATGGTCTGAAAATTCAGGAGCGATTCCAGCCGTCCCTGCGAGATCTCCGGCTGATACGGCGTGTACGCCGTGTACCAGGCCGGGTTCTCCATCAGATTGCGCAGAATGACAGTCGGCATGTGCGTGTCGTAGTAGCCTATGCCGATATAGGACTTGAACACCTTGTTCTTGGCGGCGATCGCGCGCAACTCCGCCAGCACTTCCGGCTCGCTGCGCGCCATGCCCAGCGTAAGCGCATCCTCGTGCGCGATCGAAGCCGGAATCACCTTGCGGATGAAATCGTTCATCGAATCGAAGCCCAGCTCGGCCAGCATGGCCTGACACTCCTGCGCGTCCGGGCCCAGATGGCGTTCGATGAAGTCCTCATGCTGCTCCAGAGCCTGCAGGGCAGCGCGTTGCTCAACCATGATGTCCTCTCAATGATGCGGATATGCCGGGCCCGGCCCGGCGATGCGGATGGAAAAACAGCGGGACTCGCCCGCTGCGGATCGGGGCCTCAGCCTTGAGACTCGATATGAACCTTGTAGCCCGCCTCGTCCATGAGGCCTTCCAGCGCGCCATCCGGACGGAACTTGAAGAACCATCCCTCGCCTTGCGGGTCTTCGTTCACCTTGCCTGGCTCGTCGCCCAGTGCCTCGTTGATCTCGGTCACCGAGCCCGTCACCACCATCTGGATTTCACCAGCGGTCTTGACCGACTCGATTACCGCCACCTCCTCCCCCTTTGCGTACACCTTGCCCACCTCGGGCAGCTGCACGAAAACGATATCGCCAAGCTGCTCCTGGGCGTATTCGGTGATGCCTACCGTGACCGTGCCGTCTTCCTCGACGCGCAGCCATTCGGATGGTGGATCGACGCGATGACCTTCGACTCCCGGCCGAAGCGTCCGATCTTCGCCACGTCCCCCGCAATCCCGATCGGGAGCTTGATCGCGACGACGCGTGACAAGCGGTGGTCGTGAGCCTCGAAGACGATGGCGCATCCCCCGCGCCCGATCTCCTTCACGAGCTCGTAGCGCCGGAC
>JAEZHR010000341.1 GCA_023416415.1 Pseudomonadota bacterium | reverse complement strand
GCGCCGTCGGGCGCCATGCGTCGAATGTCATCCGGCAACAGGCGTTCGACTTCCAGCATTGCACTGCCCTTTTCCAGATACCCGAGCTTGAGCGCCGCCGTGTAGGACAGGTCGATGATGCGCCCGGCCAGGAAAGGTCCGCGGTCGTTTACGCGCACGATTACCTGGCGCCCGTTCTCCAGATTGGTCACGCGCGCATAGGACGGCAGCGGCATCGTCGGATGCGCCGCCGTCATCTTGTACATGTCGTAGCTCTCGCCGGAAGATGTCTTCTGGCCGTGGAATTTCTTGCCATACCAGCTGCCGCGGCCACGCTCCTTGTACGGGCGATCATCGGTGAACGGCACATAGGTCTTGCCGAAGACGACATAGCGGCTGTTGCCGCGCTTGCCGATGGGCTCGATGCGCGGCACCGCGTCCGGCAAGGCCAGCAGGTTCTGCGGAGGCGCATCGCCCGGACCGTCGTCCATGTAATACCCACCGCGACCGGATCCGGCGCGCGGAAGGCTGGGAAGCTGGGACGTGGCCGCCGATGACGATGCCGAAGACGTGGTGGAAGCCGGCGTCACCGGCGTTTCCTGCCCGTTCAGGGGAACGCCCCCGCAGCCAGCCAGCACTGCTGTCAACGTGGCAATGACCAGACCGTTGTAACGAAACCGCCCCTGCGCGGCACTGTGCACATTCATCCCCTTCTCCCTGCATGTTTCCCCGCGCGGTCCCTGTCTGCGCGACAACGAGGAGTTTGCAGGGAGAAAGAGATTGCTGCAAGGCGAGCAAGCGGCGAGCAAAGGGGGGAATTCGCCTCAGCTCCGCAGCGCCACCGAAACAGCGCGAATCCAACCGCCCTCGGCGGTGTGGATCAGCCTTGAATGAGCTTGCGGTGGCGCTGAATGCTCATGAGCATGCCGACGCCCAGGCCCAGCGTCACGAAGGCCGTGCCGCCGTAGCTGACGAAGGGCAGCGGCACGCCGACCACGGGCAGGATGCCGCTGACCATGCCCATGTTGACAAACGCATAGGTAAAGAAGATGGCCGTGATGGCGCCGGCCAGAAGGCGTCCGAACAGGGTTGGCGCATTGGCGGAAATCAGCAGGCAGCGCGCGATCAGGAACAGGTAGAGCAGCAGCAGCACGCCATTGCCGATCAGGCCGAACTCTTCCGAATAGACCGCGAAGATGAAGTCGGTGGTGCGCTCGGGAATGAACTCGAGGTGGGTCTGCGTGCCGTTCATCCAGCCCTTGCCTGCGACCCCGCCAGAGCCAATGGCGATCGTGGACTGGATAATGTGAAAACCGCGCCCGAGCGGATCGGTGGTCGGGTCGAGCAGCATCATGACGCGCCCGCGTTGATAGTCGTGCATCATCGTCCATGCGATCGGCAGACTGGCCAGACCCGCGGCAATGAGACCGAACAGGATCTTCCAGGGCAGCCCCGCAAAAAAGATCACCGCGAACCCGGCCCCGCCGACCAGCAGCGAAGTGCCCAGATCGGGTTGCTTCATGATGAGCACGACCGGAATCAGGACGATTACGGCGGCGACGAGAAAATCGCGCAGACGGATTTCTTCTTCGCGCTTCTGGAAATACCAGGCAAGCATCAGGGGCAGTGCGATCTTGAGGATTTCCGATGGTTGAATCACGATGCCGAGATCGATCCAGCGGCGCGCGCCCTTCTTCACCATCCCGAACATGGCCACCGCGACCAGCAGTGCAATACCGCCCACGTACAGGGGCACAGCGAGGCGCATCAGCGTTTGCGGCGACACGAGGGATGCAGCCCACATCACCACGAAGGCGATCAGCGTATTGCGCAAATGGCCCTCGATGCGACCCGGCGCGTCATAGCCGGCCGAGTACATGGTCACGATGCCAAGCGAAAGCAGCAGGAACACCGCAAGTGCCAGAGGGGCGTCGAACACCAGCACATATTTGCGCACGAGCGACCAGAACTGGCGGCGTTGGGGAACGTCGATCCGCGTCATCGGGTGTCTCCGTTGGCAGCCGGCATGGTCGCCGCAGCATTCCGCACCAGGCTGGCGTTAACGGCGGAACGGCCGGGAATGACGGCCGGAGCATGCTCGGCTTCCAACTTGGGCCGGACGCCGAGCAGATAGTAGTCCAGTGCAATGCGTGCAATCGGCGCTGCAGCCGCGGAGCCAAAGCCGGCGTTCTCGACGATCACCGCCAGCGCGATGCGCGGCTTGTCAGCGGGCGCATAGGTCACGTAAAGCGAATGGTCGCGCAGATGCTCGGCCAGCTTCTTCGCATCGTACTTCTCGTTCTTCTTGATGCCGACCGCCTGCGCGGTGCCGGTCTTGCCGGCCGAAACGTAACCGGCATCGGCAAAGGCCCGCCGCGCAGTGCCCTCGACCGTCACGCCGACCATTGCATTCTTCACGACCTCGAGGTTTTCCCGCTTGAGGGGAATGCGGAAGCTTTCCTTCGGCACCGTCATCTCGGTTTTCTGGGTGACCGCGTCTTCGATCAGCTTGACCAGGTGCGGCTTCATGACAACGCCGTCGGCGGCAAGGGTCGCCACGGCATGGGCGAGCTGCAGCGGCGTGAAGGCGTTGTAGCCCTGACCAATGCCGACCGAAATGGTCTCGCCCGCGTACCAACGCTGCTGCTCGGGACGCTTGAAGGCCGCGCGCTTCCAGGCGGTCGAGGGCAGAATGCCTTCGCGCTCGTTGTCCAGATCGATGCCTGTCTCCCGACCGAAACCGAAGGGCTTCATGAAATTGTGAATGGCATCGACACCGAGATCGTTGGCCAGCATGTAGTAATAGGTATTGCACGACTCGACGATCGACTTGTACATGTCAACCATGCCGTGCCCGCCAACCTTGTCGTCACGGAAGCGGTGATTGCCAAACATGAAGTATCCGGGGTCGGCAATTTTCTGCTCCGGCGTGCGCTTGCCGAGCTCGAGCGCGGCCAGCGCCATGAACGGCTTGAAGGTCGATCCGGGCGGATAAGTCCCGGAAAGCGGCCGGTTGAGCAAGGGCCGGTCGATTGAACCGTTCAATGCATCCCAGCTCTGCTGGTCGATCCCGTCCACGAACAGGTTGGGATCGAAAGTCGGCATCGATACGTAGGCCAGAATTTCACCCGTGGCCGGCTCGATCGCCACCAGCGCACCGCGCCGGTCTCCGAAGGCCTCTTCGGCCACCTTCTGCAGCTCGATGTCGATCGACAGCACGAGATTGTCGCCGTGTCTGGCCGGCGTGCGCGAGAGCGTGCGCACTGCCCGTCCGCCTGCGGTGACCTCGACCTCTTCCCAGCCGGTGGCTCCATGCAGCGCCTGCTCGTAGCGCTTCTCGACGCCATCCTTGCCGATGTAGTCGGTACCGATGTAATTGGTCGACTGCTCCATCTGCTCGATCCGGTCGGCATCGCGCTGGCTGATGCGGCCGATGTAGCCCAGCACATGCGAAGCGGTTGCGCCGTGCGGATACTGCCGGAACAGGCGTGCCTTGATCTCCACGCCGGGAAACCGGAAGCGCTGCGCAATGAAGCGCGCCACTTCCTCGTCGGTGAGCCGAGTACGGATCGGCACGCTTTCGAAGCGCCGCGATTCCTCCAGCAAACGCCTGAAGCGGCGCTTGTCGCGTGGCTGGATACTGACCAGACCGGCAAGCTCATCAATGGCCTCGTCCAGCGGACGGGAAAGCTTGCTGGGCGTGATTTCAAGCGTGTAGGCCGAGAAGTTGCGGGCCAGAACCACGCCATTGCGGTCGAGGATCAGCCCGCGATTGGGCACCACCGGCAACACCGAAATGCGGTTGTTCTCGGCACGCCCTGCATAGTCCTCGAATTTGTACATCTGCAGCCATATGAAGCGCGCCAGCAGAATGGAAAAGCAGACGAGCACGAGCGCCGCCGCCACCGAAAGGCGGAAGCGGAAGTTGTGCAGTTCGCGTTCGGCGTTCTTGAACTCGGTCATGCGGTCCGGAGCCGACGGTGGACTCGGTTCATATGGGACGGGTATCGTCGCGGTCGACGGCGCGACGTTGCGGCGCCAGCAGCAGCACGGACACGTAGGGCCACAGGAACGCAGCCACAATGCTCTCCAGGTAGTAGCTCCAGCCCGGCAGGCCGCCAGTGACAGCCACGCGCACGATCAGTTGCACGGTCTGCATCAGCAGAAGCAGCGGCAGCACGTGCAGTGCCTGTATGCCCAGCCGGAACCACAGCACGCGCCGGTGGATCGTGATGGCGAAGTAGGACAGCAACGTGTATGACAGCGCATTCTCGCCGAGCAGCGTGGCGTCGTGCACGTCCATGAACAGACCCATCATGAAGGCGATGCCGATGCCGACCTTGCGCGGCTGATGCACGCTCCAGAACACCAGCACGAGCGCGACGAAATCCGGCACGCCCATCCAGTGTCCCCAGGGCAGCAGATTCAGCAGGAAAGCCGCGACCAGACTTGCGGCGATGAACAGCGGATTGACCGGCAGCAGAATGTACTGAGGGCGGTTCATCGTGCCCCCCCGGCAGAAGCGGAAGAAGCGGAAGAAGCGGGCGCAGCAGCGGGCGACGCGGGCGCCTTGACCGGCGTGGCGGGAATAGCGGTAATGGGCGTGGGCGGCGCGGGCTTTGCGAAAGGACCTGACGCCGCGTCCTGCCTGGGATTTTCCGGCTTTGGATGGGGAGATGCATCGGCACCGGTCAGCAGGATCAACAGCTGGCGGTTGCGATCGACACCGGCCAGCGGCTCGCACACGATTCGCGCGAATGCATCGTTGGATCGCGTTTCCACGCGTGTCACGCGTGCCACCGCAAGTCCCGGCGGGTAGATGCCGTCCAGCCCGGACGTGACCAGCACATCGCCTTCCTGAATGTCGGCGTTGGCCGGCATGAAGCGCAGATCGAGACCACCGGTGCGCCCTTGGCCATAGGCGATGCTGCGCAAGCCGTTGCGCACGACCTCGACCGGCACTGCCTGGTCCTTGTCGGTCAGCAGCGTGACCTCGGCGGTGAACGGGAACACGCGCGTCACCTGTCCGACCACTCCGCTCTCGTCGATGACGGGGTGTCCGCGCAGCACATTGTGCTGCAAACCGCGATCAAGCACGATCTTGCGTGTAAAGGCGTCGCGCGCGTCATACAGGATTTCGCTCATCACGGACTTGACCTGCAGCCGCTGACTGGCCTCCAGCAACCCGCGCAAGTGCGCATTCTCGCGCTCCAGC
This sequence comes from Pseudomonadota bacterium, assembly GCA_023416415.1. Taxonomy (GTDB): domain Bacteria; phylum Pseudomonadota; class Gammaproteobacteria; order Burkholderiales; family Burkholderiaceae_D; genus Noviherbaspirillum. The sequence goes on along the minus strand of JAEZHR010000341.1, from coordinate 7,822 downwards.
TGCTGGTACTGCTGCATGGCCACCGCATCGGCAGCGCGCGCCTGGCGCATCTCGGGATTCTCTTCCTGCAGGTTGGTGTCATTGGAGAAATAGCCACCCACCGCATAGGCGGCGTCGCGCGGCAGCAGGGCAACGACCTGCAGCGGATAAAGCGCGGTGCCGACGGCCTGGCGGATCGCGTCAAGCGATCGCATGCGCGAGTCGGCGACCAGCAGGATCAGCGCGATCAGCGAGAAGAACACCAGCTTCGCACGGGCTGAGGCGCCCTGCTTGAAGAGCGGCGGCGGACTGTATTCCATCTATGGCAAGAATTGTCTTCTGCGCTGGGTCGGGCGGTGCGCAGGACCGCCACGAAGACTGACGAACTATTCGTAAGAGAAGATGGAGCCCAGCTTGTCCATGCGTTCGAGCGCCATGCCGGAGCCGCGCACCACGCAGGTCAGCGGATCTTCGGCGACGATCACCGGCAAGCCGGTTTCTTCCATCAGCAGGCGGTCGAGGTCGCGCAGCAGAGCGCCGCCGCCGGTAAGCATCATGCCCTTCTCGGCGATGTCCGCACCCAGTTCGGGCGGCGTCTGCTCCAGCGCGTTCTTGACGGCGGAGACGATGTTGTTGAGCGGATCGGTCAGCGCTTCTAGGATTTCATTGGACGAGATCGTGAACGAGCGCGGAATGCCTTCGGACAGGTTGCGGCCCTTGACTTCCATTTCCTTGATCTCGGAGCCGGGGAAGGCCGAGCCGATTTCCTTCTTGATCGCTTCGGCGGTCTGCTCGCCGATCAGCATGCCGTAGTTGCGGCGGATGTAGTTGACGATGGCTTCGTCGAACTTGTCGCCGCCCACGCGCACCGAACCCTTGTACACCATGCCGCCCAGCGAGATGATGCCGACCTCGGTCGTGCCGCCGCCGATATCGACCACCATCGAACCGGTGGCGTCGGAGACCGGGAGACCCGCGCCGATCGCGGCAGCCATCGGTTCCTCGATCAGGTAGACCTGGGAGGCGCCGGCGCCGAGCGCGGATTCGCGGATCGCGCGACGCTCGACCTGGGTCGAACCGCAGGGCACGCAGATGATGATGCGCGGGGAGGGCCGGAACAGCTTGGAATCGTGCACCATGCGGATGAACTGTTTCAGCATCTGCTCGGTGACGGTGAAGTCGGCAATCACGCCGTCCTTCATCGGACGGATAGCCTCGATGTTTCCCGGCACCTTGCCCAGCATCTGCTTGGCTTCCTTGCCGACTGCCTGGATGGTCTTCTTGCCGTTCGGTCCGCCTTGCTGACGGATGGCCACCACCGAAGGCTCATCCAGCACGATGCCCATGTTGCGCACGTAGATCAGGGTATTCGCAGTGCCCAGGTCGATCGCCAGGTCATTCGAGAAGTAGCTGCGTAAGAATCCAAACATGTATCGTCCTGATGCGCCATCCGGGCGCGCTTTGCGGTGGTGATGAAGTCGTTGAAGGGGCCGGCCGGCCAGAGAGGGGAGCCCATACGCTGGCCGCCGGACATTCTACCTTATAATTTCTCGGATATTAGCCGACGGAAACCTCGAGAACACGGGCAAAATCACGCGCTTTTGCCGGCATTTCCTCAACCCTTGCCGGAACAAAAACACGTCCTGCCCGGTCTTGCAATCCTGCTTCGAGATTCCGGCACGAAGCCTGGCCGGGGCGAACAGCCGCATCCGGCTTGCCTGCTGCAGCAATGAGCCACGCCACTTTTTGCCTCTTGTCGCCACGTTTCCTGGCTGTTTGTTGTCCAATCCTGCATTCAACATGTCACTGAACCTTTCCGATGTGAAGCGCCTGGCACGACTGGCGCAACTCGACCTGAACGACGAACAGGCCGGCAAGACGCTCGACAAGCTCAACGGCATCTTCGGCCTGGTCGAGCAGATGCGAGCGGTCGACACCGCCGGCGTCGAGCCCCTCGCCCATCCGATCGCCGCTTACCAGAACGACATTTCCCTGCGCCTGCGCGAGGACGTCGTGACTGAAGCCGATCGCCGCGACGCCTACCAGCAGGTCGCGCCCGCTACCCAGGACGGCCTGTACCTGGTCCCGAAGGTCATTGAATAATCCCGCCATGCACGACCAGACCATCAAGCAGCTTTCCGCAGCGCTGCAATCCCGGCAAGTCTCCGCCACGGAACTGGCCAGACATTATCTGAGCCGCATCGCGCAGAGCGACCTCAACGCCTTCCTGCACGTGGACGACGAACTGACGCTACAGCAGGCCGCCGAGGCCGATCGCCGCCTCGCCGCCGGTGATGCCACGCCGCTGACCGGCATCCCGATCGCGCACAAGGACATCTTCGTCACACGCGGCTGGCGTTCGACGGCCGCCTCGAAGATGCTTTCCAGCTACACGAGCCCCTTCGATGCAACTGTCGTCGAACAGTTCCTCAAGGCAGGAACTGTCACGCTCGGCAAGCTCAACTGTGACGAATTCGCCATGGGTTCGTCGAACGAGAACTCCTTCTTCGGCCCGACGAAGAACCCGTGGGACCGCAACGCCATTCCCGGCGGCTCCTCGGGCGGTTCGGCGGCCGCCGTGGCGGCTCGACTGACACCGGCCGCCACCGCAACCGACACCGGCGGCTCGATCCGCCAGCCGGCTGCCTTCTGCGGCGTCACCGGCATCAAGCCGACCTATGGCCGCGCCTCGCGTTACGGCATGATCGCCTTCGCCTCCTCGCTCGATCAGGCCGGCCCGATGGCCCGCACCGCCGAGGACTGCGCCCTGCTGCTGTCCGCCATGACCGGCTTCGACCCGAAAGATTCGACCAGCCTCGAACGCCCGGCCGAGGACTACACCCGGGACCTGGGCAACAGCCTTCAGGGCCTGAGAATCGGCGTACCGCGCGAATACTTCGGCGAAGGCCTCGCGGCGGACGTCGAACAGGCCGTGCGCGCCGCCCTGGCGGAGTTCGAAAAGCTGGGCGCAATCCTTGTCGACATCTCGCTGCCGAACACCGCGCTGTCGATTCCGGCCTACTACGTGATCGCTCCCGCCGAGGCCTCGTCCAACCTGTCGCGCTTCGACGGCGTGCGTTATGGTCATCGCGCCAAGGAATACACGGATCTGGCCGACATGTATCGCAAGAGCCGCGCCGAAGGCTTCGGCGACGAGGTCAAGCGCCGCATCCTGGTCGGCGCCTACGTGCTCTCGCACGGCTACTACGACGCCTACTACCTGCAGGCGCAGAAGATCCGGCGCCTGATCGCGCAGGACTTCCAGAACGCATTCGCGCAATGTGACGTGATCATGGGGCCGGTCGCCCCGAGCGTGGCCTGGGACCTCGGCGCCAAGGCCGACGACCCGGTCGCCAATTACCTGGCCGACATCTTCACGCTCTCGACCAGCCTGGCCGGCCTGCCCGGCATGTCGATTCCCTGCGGCTTCGGTCAGGGCGAAAAGAACGGCAAGCGCCCCGTGGGCCTGCAGATCATCGGCAACGTATTCCAGGAAGCGAAGCTGCTGAACGTGGCCCACCAGTTCCAGCAGGCGACCGACTGGCATGCCCGCCGGCCGGAAGGCGCTTGAGCGCCGCCAGTGTCGAATTGAAAGCGAGAAGACTATGCAATGGGAAGTAGTTATCGGCATGGAGACGCACGCGCAGCTCTCCACCGAATCGAAGATTTTCAGCGGTTCCTCCACCCGCTTCGGCGCGCAGCCCAACACCCAGGCCAGCCCGGTCGACCTGGCCCTGCCCGGCGTGCTGCCGGTGCTGAACAAGGGCGCAGTCGAGCGCGCGATCCAGTTCGGCCTCGCCATTGGCGCGACCGTGGCCCCACGCTCGATCTTCGCGCGCAAGAACTACTTCTACCCGGACCTGCCGAAGGGCTACCAGATCAGCCAGTATGAAATCCCGGTGGTCCAGGGCGGCACGCTCTCCTTCGTGATGGAGAAGGACGGCAAGGCCGAGATGCGCACGGTGCAGCTCACGCGCGCGCACCTGGAAGAGGACGCCGGCAAATCGCTGCACGAGGACTACCACGGCATGACCGGCATCGATTTGAATCGCGCCGGCACGCCGCTGCTGGAAATCGTGACCGAGCCCGACATGCGCAGCGCCGCCGAAGCCGTGGCCTACGCCAAGGCGCTGCACACGCTGGTCGTGTGGCTGGGCATCTGTGACGGCAACATGCAGGAAGGCTCCTTCCGCTGCGATGCTAACGTCTCGGTGCGCCCGCTCGGCCAGAAGGAATTCGGTACGCGCTGCGAGATCAAGAACCTGAACTCCTTCCGCTTCCTCGAAGAAGCGATCAACTACGAAGTCCAGCGCCAGATCGAGCTGATCGAAGATGGCGGCAAGGTGGTGCAGGAAACCCGCCTGTACGACCCGGACCGCAAGGAAACGCGCTCCATGCGCAGCAAGGAAGACGCGCAGGATTACCGCTACTTCCCCGACCCGGATCTTCCGCCGCTGGTGATTGCCGACGAATGGATTGCGCGCGTGAAGGCTTCCATGCCGGAACTGCCCGGCGCGATGCGCGAGCGTTTCGTGCGTGACTACGGCCTGCCGGAATACGACGCTTCGGTGCTGACGCAATCCAAGGCCATGGCCGCCTACTTCGAAGCCGTACTCGCCAGGGCCGGACGCGAACAGGCCAAACCCGCTGCCAACTGGCTGATGGGCGACGTCTCGTCCACGCTCAACCGCGAAGGCGTCGACATTGCCAGCGCGCCGGTGAAGGCCGAACAGCTCGCGCTGCTGCTGCAACGCATCGCCGACGGCACGATCTCGAACAAGATCGCCAAGGAAGTCTTCGCCGCAATGTGGGAAACACCGTCCGACAATCTCGCGCTGGCCGACGAGATCATCGAAGCCAAGGGCCTGAAGCAGATTTCCGACACCGGCGCGCTGGAAAAGATCGTCGACGACGTGCTTGCCGCGAACGCCAAGTCGGTCGAGGAATACCGCTCCGGCAAGGAAAAGGCCTTCAACGCGCGGAGCGGCCAGGCCATGAAAGCCACGCGCGGCAAGGCGAATCCCGCGCAACTGACCGAGCTCCTGAAGAAGAAGCTGGCCGGCTAGGTCCGCACTGAACGAGGCGGGCGCAATGCCTGCCTCGCGTTGTTTCCCATGCGCGTGAGCATGCGGTCCGGGCGTCGAAAGTCGAAAGTCGAAACCGCGCGCTATTTCTCCCGTTTCGAATTCGGCGCCGGCGCGCTCGGCGCCTGCTTCGCCCTTGCCAGCAGCGCCGGGCACGGACTCTCTTCCCTCCCTCCCCCCGGATCGATCAGTGCCGACAGGGCAGCCAGCGGGGCGGCCAGCACGCCGAGTGCGGCGGCCGCGCCGGCCTGCAGACCGATCGACCTGGCGTCCACGCCGAAGCTCGGGTCCTTGAAGCTTCCGCCGATGTACAGGGGCGTCTGCAGCGCCAGCACGCGTGGCCCCTTGCTCTGCGGACGCACGGCCAGGGCCAGCGTTTCTTTCTCAAGGCTGACGTATCCGCTCACGTCGATCACGGCATCGTCGGTATCGATGATGAAGGTGCGCACGCGCATCACGCCGTCGCCCACCTCGAAGTCGCTCGCCAGGCAATGCAGCGCCACTTCGCGGTCGCCGAACAGCTTGGCGGCGATGACGCTGCCGATGTTCAGTCCGATCGCCTCCAACGCCAGCTTGCTGACCGTGCCCTCGCTGACGAAGGCACGCACCTCACCATCGGCGGAGGCGGCCAGCTCGGCAATCGACGTGCCGGCCGCGCTCAGTTTGGCATTGACCTGCATCCTGCCGACCGTGGCCGGCGCGTCTTCGATTGGCGGAAACAGCTCGCTCAGGCGGATGCCTCGCCCGGTGATGTCCAGCACGGCGCGCGGCGGGTCCTCGGTGGCGGTGACGGTCAGGTCGGATTCGAAGCTGCCACCGGCGAATCCGAATCGCAGCGGCTTCAGACGCAGCACGCCGGCACGCAGCTCGGCGTCGGCGAGCACGCTCTCGAATGGCAGCGCGCCCGACCGCACGATGCGCTTGCCGGAGAAACGCAGCTGCAGGTCGACCGCCCCCCAGCGATCCGCGGCAAAGGCATGTTCCGGCAACACCTTCGACCCCGGCTTTGCCTCGCCGGTGCCAAAGGCCCTGCCCAGATCGCCCAGATCCAGTCGGCGCGACACGACTTCACCGCGCAGTAGCGGGCGCGGCGCGCGGCGCAGGTATTCGAGCGAGCCGGCCAGATCGCTCGAACCCACGCGTCCGGTGAAATCCTCGTAACGCAGCAGGAAATTGCCTGGCTGCAGCGAGCCGACCAACCGCCCTTGCGTGGAAAAGCGCGGCGTGCGCGGCAGGGCGATCCCGGTAAATGGAAACAGGTCGGCCATGCTCGCGCCCTTGATGTCGAGCTGCATGTCGAGCGCGGTGGGCGCGCGCGGATTGGTGGCCGTACCGTCGATGGCGATCTCGCTGTCGCCGATCGTGATCTTCAGCCTGACCGGAAACGGCTCGTCTTCCTGCAGTGCGAGCAAAGGGCCGGTCTCTCCGCCCCCGTCAACCGCATCCTCGCCCACCTTGCCATCCACCGAAAAGGCCACGCTGCCGTTCTCCCGTGTCTGCAGGCGCGCCGTGACGTCTGCCGGGCGCGCGCGATTGAGCAGACGCACCGTCGCATCGTCGACGAACAGCTTTTGCAGAGCGAACTTCCACGTCCCCTTCGATTCCTGCCTCGGGAAAGTCCAGTTGCTCTCCCCCGCTTCATCGATCTCGAGCATCAGCTGCGGCTCGGTCAGCAGCAGCGATGGAACGGAAACGGTACGGTGCAGCAGGGCAAACGGATTGAGAGTGAAGTCGAGGCGCGGCACGGTCAGCATGGCTGGGCCGGCTTTCGCCCAGTCGGCATTGCCCAGCGACAGCTGATGCGCGCGGAAGTGCGGCCAGGGAATGTGACGCCGCCAGTCCAGGTGCATGAAGCGTGACGGGTGCCAGCCGATCTCGAGATCGCCGTCGATGGTGACGCTGCGTCCGGTAGCGGCGGCAATGCGCTCGGCCAGCCACGGCCGCGCAAAGTTCCAGTTGATGAGGCTTCCCAGCAGCACGAGCAAGGCAAGCAGGGCCAGCACGCTGCCCGCAGTGACTGCCAAGATTTTTCCCCCGCGTCCCATGCAATTGGGACAGGCCGGGAAGTTGCAAGGTTCTAAGGCAGGATTTGGCGGAAACGGTCTGCCGTGCGCAAACAAGACTGTTTGCGCACACGCTAGCGGGCGTGGTTACGCGCCGTACCGCGTCAGCCTTTCTCGCCGCATGTCCGAAGCGCTTCGACGTCCCCCGCCACGATGTACGCCAGGTGGCGCGTGATCTTCTCCACCGGCCAGTCCCACCATGCCAGGGACTGCAGGATGTCGATCTGCGCGTCCGGGAACCTTTGCTTGAGCGGCCGGGCCGGATTGCCGCCGACGATCGTGTAGGCGGGCACGTCGGTCGCGACCACGGCGCGCGCGGCCACGATGGCGCCATTGCCGATTTTCACCCCCGGCACGATCAGGGCGTCATACCCTATCCAGACATCGTTTCCGATGACCGTGTCGCCCTTGGAGGGAAGGTCGCCCGGCCCCGGCATGACCTTTTCCCAGCCGTTGCCGAAGATCTGGAAGGGGTAGGTGGAAATGCCAAAAAGCTTGTGATTGGCGCCGTTCATGATGAACTTTGCGCCACGCGCGATCGCGCAGAACTTGCCGATGATCAGCTTGTCGCCGTCGAACGGGTAGTGATAGAGAACGTTGCGCTCGAAGTTTTCCGGACCGTCCGGATCGTCGTAGTACGTATAGTCGCCAATGACGATATTCGGATTTTTCACGGTGTTCTTGATGAAGCACACC
>JAEZHR010000363.1 GCA_023416415.1 Pseudomonadota bacterium | reverse complement strand
ACGGCCTGCAGGGCGAACGCGGCGAAGGCTTGCTGCGCGCGCTGAAGCTGGGCCAGGACATCGGCCCGAAGATCGTCGAACTGGGGCGCGACATGGAGCCGGTCGGCGTGCTGCTGAATTCTCCGCGTCCGGATCTGTTGCGCTTCATGCCGGCGTTGAACGTGACGAAGGAAGAAATCGATCAGATGATCTCGATGCTGTCGGAGATTCTGAACAAGGTGTAAGGCGGCTCGATTCGTTTAAGCGCGATCCGGGTCGGGCTGGCGGGCTGACGGACTCGCTCAACAAAGCCATCGACGTAAAAAAAGGCCACCGGAATTCCGGTGGCCTTTTTGCTTGTTGCCCTCGCTGCGGCTGTCGCCTACTTCTTTCGAGCCGGCGGCAAGTCCGTGCACACGCCCTCGAACGCTTCGGCTGCCATCCCGATCGACTCACCCAGTGTCGGGTGCGGGTGGATGGTCTTGCCGATGTCGACCGCATCGGCCCCCATTTCGATGGCCAATGCGATTTCACCGATCATGTCGCCGGCATGGGTACCGACGATGCCACCGCCGACGATGCGATGCGTCTCGGCGTCAAACAGCAGCTTGGTGAAGCCCTCGTCGCGGCCGTTCGCCGTTGCCCGTCCGCTGGCCGCCCACGGGAACAGGCCCTTTTCGACCTTGATGCCCTTGGCCTTCGCCTCATCCTCGGTGATGCCGACCCAGGCGACTTCCGGATCGGTGTAGGCCACCGAAGGAATCACGGTGGCGTCGAAATGCGATTTCTCGCCGGACGCGGCTTCGGCCGCCACGTGCGCTTCATGCACTGCCTTGTGTGCCAGCATAGGCTGGCCGACGATGTCACCGATGGCGAAGATGTGCGGCACGTTGGTACGCATCTGCGAATCGACGTTGATAAAGCCGCGATCCGTGACCGCAACGCCGGCCTTTTCGGCCGCGATCTTCTTGCCGTTCGGGCTGCGACCGACCGCCACCAGCACCATGTCGTAGAGCTGCGGCTCGGGTGCTGTGGCACCCGCTTAGGCAGCCTCGAAGCTGACCTTGATGCCATCCGGCAGCGCCTCGACCGCAACGGTCTTGGTCTTGGTCATGATCCGGTCGAAGCGCTTCTCGTTGAACTTCTGCCAGACCTTGACCAGGTCGCGATCCGCGCCCTGCATCAGGCCGTCCATCATTTCGACGACATCGATGCGCGCACCCAGCGTCGAGTACACGGTTGCCATTTCAAGGCCGATGATGCCGCCGCCGATAACCAGCATGCGCTTCGGGATCTGACGCAGTTCAAGCGCGCCGGTGGAGTCGATGATGCGCGGATCTTCCGGCACGAAGGGCAGCTTCACGACCGACGAACCGGCGGCGATGATCGCCTGCTTGAAACGGACCGTCTTCTTGCCACCATCGGCGCTCGCCACTTCCATGTGGTTGGGATCGACAAACTGGCCAATGCCCTGCACCACGTTGACCTTGCGCGCGCGCGCCATGCCGGACAGGCCGGTGGTCATCTTCTTGATGACCTTTTCTTTGTAGCCGCGCAGCTTGTCGATGTCGATCTCAGGTTTGCCGAACGTGACTCCATGATCGGCCATCGTTGCCGCCTCGTCGATCACGGCTGCAACGTGCAGGAGGGCCTTGGACGGGATGCAGCCAACATTCAGGCACACGCCGCCGAGTGTCGAATACTTCTCGACCAAAACCGTGCTCATGCCGAGATCGGCCGCGCGGAAGGCCGCGGAATAACCTCCGGGACCGGCGCCGAGCACCAGCATGTCGCATTCGATGTCCGCGCCGCCGCCATAACTGGCCGGCTGCGGTGCCGCAACTGCCTGCACGGGAGCCGGGGCCGCCCCAGCCGCCGCCGGGGTGGCGCTGCCGTAGCCCGCGCTGGCCTGCGCTGCCGGCGCCGCTGCCGCTCCGTCAGCCTCGACCAGAAGCAGCAGCGAACCTTCCGATACCTTGTCGCCGACCTTGACCTTCAATTCTTTGACCACGCCGGCGTGGCTGGACGGAATCTCCATGCTGGCCTTGTCGGACTCGACCGTCACCAGCGACTGATCCACCTTGATCGTGTCGCCCGGCTTCACCAGCACTTCGATGACTTCCACTTCCTTGAAGTCACCGATGTCGGGGACTTTAACCTCAGTCAAGCTCATAGCTTTTGCTCCGTTTATCTCCCTTTCCCTCGGGGGCGGGCCGGCTTGGAGTCGGGTTTCGCATGCTGGCAAAACCGCCCTTGCCCGGTCCTCCCCTTGCAGGGAAGGGAACGTCCTTATTTCTTCAAAACGTTCACCGCGTTCATGGGAAAACTGAACACCTGAAACGGCCCCGCCGAACTCTTGTCGAATTCCGCTCCCGCCCGCACGCCGATCTCCGCCACCTCGCGTGCCGTCGCCTCGCCCTGCCAGGCCACGTACATTGCGCCCAGCGCAAAACTCTTGCCGCTTCCGATGGCCCAGAAACGCTCGAAACCGAACACCTCGCGATACGAATACACGCCGTAGATACCGCTCGGATTGGCGACCAGCGCGGTGATCTGCGACGACTCGTAGGGATCGTCTTCCTCTTCCTTCGTATTGAGAAAGAACTTGCTCTTCAGGATTTCGTGAACGCGCGAGAAGGTCTCGAATACCTCGTCGCGGCTGCCCAGCCGGCAGTCCTCGCCCATTTCCGTCATCAGCTTGCGCATGACGGGGAAATGGGCAATGGTGCCGGCCAGCGTGTCGTACGAGTCGCCGATCCGGAAGATGTTCTCGTTCGACTCGTAGTCCGCGGCAAGGCGCGTATCGCCGAAGGTCACCAGCGAGTCCGCCGCGATGGCGATCTCGTTGTTCTTCCTGACGACGACACAGGTGGTCA
>JAEZHR010000130.1 GCA_023416415.1 Pseudomonadota bacterium | reverse complement strand
GGTGAGGACTGGTGGCGTTTCGGCCGTCCGTTGCATGCGCTCGGCCTGCGCCCCGGCCAGGTGATCCAGAACTGTTTTTCCTACCATTTCACGCCTGCCGCGTTCATGGCCGAAGGCGGTGCGGCGAGCATAGGCTGCGCGGTCATCCCGGCCGGCATCGGCCAGACCGAGATGCAGGTGCAGGCGATGGCGGCATTGAAGCCCGACGCCTACGTCGGCACGCCCTCCTTCCTGAAGATCATCATCGAGAAGGCACGTGAACTGCGCGCGGACATCAGCAGCGTGCGGCGGGCGCTGGTCGGCGCGGAAGCCCTGCCGCCTTCGCTGCGCAAGTGGCTGCAGGATAACGGCGTACCGCACGTGCTGCAGATGTATGGATCCGCCGACATCGGCAACATCGCCTATGAAACGGAGACCGAAGGCGAAGTGAATCCAGGCATGGTGCTCGACGAAGAGCTGATCCTGGAAATCGTACGTCCCGGCACTGGCGACCCGGTCGCCGAAGGCGAAGTCGGCGAGGTGGTCATCACCTCGTTCAATCCCGACTATCCGCTGATTCGCTTCGGCACCGGCGACATGTCCGCCATCCTGCCCGGCATCTCGCCGTGCGGACGCACCAATGTGCGCATCAAGGGCTGGATGGGTCGGGCCGACCAGACCACGAAGGTGCGCGCGATGTTCGTGCATCCGGGCCAGGTGGCGGAAGTCGTGCGGCGTCACCCGCAGATTGCGAAGGCGCGCCTGGTCGTAACCGGCGAAATGGCCAACGACGTGATGACACTGCATTGCGAAGTCGACAATCCGGACGGCGCGAAGCCGGACGACATCATCGAAAGCATTCGCGACGTCACCAAACTGCGCGGGGATGTGAAGTTCGTTGTGCGCGGCAGCCTGCCGAATGACGGCAAGGTGATCGAGGACGCGCGCAAGTACGAATGAGTCCTTCAGAATAAGGACTTCAGCGAGGGCTCCGGAACAGATTTCGGAACAGCCAGGACTTCCGCAAGAGCGTCCCGGGCCGCGGCGCCCGAAGACGCCGCCTTGACCGTCACGGCCTTGTGGCTTCGGGCTATGCCTTGTCCTTGTTCCCGAATGCCTCGTTGTCCTTTTTCACGAATCGCTCCGGCGGGTATCCCGGACGATGGTTCACGACTGCATCCACCCCGCTCGTTTCGCGCAGGTCGGTATCGACCTGCCCTTCCATCAGGTCATCGTAGGCGCGCTTGAGCACCTTGCGCGGCCCGCTTTCCTGCGAATCGTCGGATTCGTCGCGCTCGTGCGGCATGCGCATCTCCTGCTCTTTCTGCGCCTTGTCGGTCGGACGACCGGTGCGCACCTGGTGCTGCTGCAGGGTGTGGTCCTCATCGGACTCGCTGCTCTGATCGAGGATGCCCATCGCGCTCTCCCAATGCTTGCATCAAAACCGTTGGAGATCGCCGGGCAGGGATAATTCCCCGCCACGAATTGAATCAATGGGCCGGCTTTATGCGCCCTCGATCATGAACAGGCGCCCGACGGAATTGGCCAGCCGGATCTCGAGCGCCTTGCGATACTCAGGGGAGTTGTACCAGGCGCGCGCCTGCTCGGTGGATGCGAACTCGATGATGACGGTGCGCCAGCCGCTGTTGTGGATTTCATCCTCGCCTTCCCATTGCTCGCGGACACCACCGCGCACGAGAAAGGTACCGCCATACTGCGCGGCGGCGGCGGTCGAAAGCTCGCGATAGGCGGCGTACTGTTCCGGATTGGTGATCTGGATTTCGGCGACGACGTAGGCTTTTTTCATTCATTCCTCCTAGAACACAAGGGATCGATTGTATCGGTTTGCAAGCCCTTGGTGCCCGGCATATCATGGCGGCCCCTGCACTCCCGAGACGCGAGATTTTTCATGTCCGACATCAACAGCGAATTCCATCGCGACAAAGCCCTGTCCCTGCTCAAGGATGCCGAACGGGTGTTCGACGCAGCGGCCGTACAGCAGGCCGTGGACCGGGTCGCTGCGGATCTCAATGCCCGTTTCAGGAACAGCAGGGACGAAGCCTTCCCGCTGGTGCTGGGCGTGATGGGTGGCGCCGTGGTGTTCTGCGGCCAGTTGCTCACGCGTCTCGATTTTCCGCTCGAATTCGATTACATGCACGTGACGCGCTACGGCAGCAAGGATCAGGGCGGCAAGATCGAATGGAAGGTGATTCCGCGCTCCAGCGTCACCGGCCGGACCGTAATCGTGCTCGACGACATCCTCGACGAAGGCGAAACGCTTGCGCACGTCAAGCAGCGCCTGCTGGAGATGGGCGCGGCGGAAGTGGTGCTGGCGGTATTCGCCGACAAGGACATCGGCAAGCGCAAGCCGGTCAAGGCCGATTACGTCGGGCTCGTGCTGCCCAACAAGTTCGTGGTGGGCTACGGCATGGATGCCTACGGCTACTGGCGCAACCTGCCGGAGATCTGGGCAATCAAGACCGGCGGCTAACCTTCGATCAGCCGGCCCTGTTCGAAAACGAGGGCCGGCATTGCGCACGCCTTACAGCGCCAGCCGCTTTCGCGCAGCCGCATATTCGGCCTTCAGCTTATCCACCACGTCGGCCACCGACAGAACCGAATCCATCAGCCCCACACCCTGGCCGGCGCCCCAGATGTCGCGCCAGGCCTTGGCCTTGGTGTTGCCGCCGGAACCGAAATTCATCTTCGACTTGTCGGCCACCGGCAGGTCGTCCGGGTCCAGCCCTGCGTTGAGGATGGACTTGCGCAGATAGTTTCCGTGCACGCCGGTAAACAGGTTGGTGTAGATCACGTCGGCAGCCGTCGATTCCAGGATCGCCTGACGATAGGCTTCGTCGACATTCGCTTCGTGCGTGGCCAGCCAGCGTGAGCCAATGTAGGCGAAATCCGCGCCGGTGGCCTGCGCGGCCAGCACGGCGT
>JAEZHR010000127.1 GCA_023416415.1 Pseudomonadota bacterium | reverse complement strand
ACCGCTCGACCAATATCAGCGGCGGCGGCATGAACATCCAGGATGCAAATCTGCTCAAGGTCCAGGTGACCTATTGCTACCGCATGACCGTTCCGATCCTGAACAAGCTGATCTTCCATCTCGTGGTCGACCCTCCTGGCAGCCCGCAGAAATTCGACAGCGCGCCCGACCTGCTCGCTTCCAACGGGGGCGGATCGGCTTCCAAACCTTGCACCGGTATCGATGACGAGTACCGGATTCCCGTGACCTCGGAAGCCATCGTGCGCATGCAGTCCCCGTTCCGGGATCCCGGCAAGTGGGTAGGACCATGAGCGCCGTGCTGGAACAACTCGAATCCCGGCTCCGTCCGCGCCTGCTGTCGCTGCACGGTCGCATCGACCGTGCACGCTATGTTGCCTGCACACTCGGTGCGGTCATCGGCGTCTTCATGCTGATGCTGCTGGCCGGGATGCTGCTGCAACTGACCGGCAGCCTTGGATACATGCTCTACACCATATTCTCCGTGGCCCTGATCTATGTCGCGCTGCCGCTGTTCTTCATGATCCTCACGGTAAAGCGGGCACACGACTTCAACCAGGGCGGCTGGCTCGCCTTGCTTCTGCTGGTGCCGATCGTGAACCTCCTGTTCTGGTTTATTCCAGGCAGTCGTGGCGAGAACGGCTACGGACCGCGCCCGGAGCCTGCGCCCCTGGGCGTGAAGATCGCATCCGTCGCCCTGCCCGTCCTGCTGATTGCCGGATTCATTGCAGCCGACCCCGACACCCCGCCGCCTGAAGAGGCGGCGCCCCCTTCCACCATCTTGAAGCCGTACACACCATGACTGCCACAGCATCAGCGATTGCCGCTTTTCACGCCGCATTTCCGCACCTGGCAACCGCACTCGGTGCGGCGAACGTCGAACTCCTGCTGGACGGTGCGCCGCTGCAGGAGTTTCCTGCTGGCCGCAGGCTGATCCGGGACCGCATGCCCGTCGAATGCATCTACTTCGTGCTCGAAGGCCGGCTTGCCGCCTCCATCGAGGATGACGGCAAGTCGCGCAAGCTTGCGGAAATCGGACCTGGTGAGTGGCTTGGTGAAATTTCCGTCCTTTCCGGTGAAATGGTCGCGAGCGCGACCGTGACCACCGAAACTCCATGCCGTCTGCTGAAGGTGCACCACCTGACCTTGCAGCGGCTGATCTCCGAAAACGAAACCGTCGCCAAGGTATTGCTCGATGCCTTGATTGGCTTGATGGCGCAGCGCCTGCGCAGCGCGCCGGTCATGACCGAAGAGGCCTGACATGGATCTGAAAGTCTTTCTGAAAAACCTTCCGGCATTCGAGGAATTCGCCATTGCCAACATCGAGGCCCTTGCCCGCCATCTGGAAGTGGCCGATTACGAGGATGGCCACGTCTTCATCCGTCAGGGCGAACAGGGCCATGCCCTTTACCTGCTGCTGCAGGGGTCCGTGCGCATCAGCCGCAAGGTCGGACCTGGCGAGGCGGAACACGAAGTCCGCGACCTCAATGACGGCGAACTGTTCGGCATCCTCTCACTCGTGGCAGACATGCCCGCCCAGGCAACCTGCTCGGCGAGAGGACGCGTGCAAGCCGCACACCTGACACGCGAAGCCTTCCAGCGCTTGTTCAGCGAAGCATCTCCGATCGGCCACCACTTGCAATACATGATCGCCGTCCAGATGGCGCGCGACATCCAAGAACAAAACCGACGCTTCCGCGCGGCCCTGACGCAAGCCTGACCTTTTCGAAGCCAACGTGCCATCCGCATCCGCAGTTTTCTCGCATCGCGCAATCCTTCGCCTGTCCGTGCCGGTCATCATACTGGCCGCACTGCTGGCGCAGGACGCCGCTGCCCAGGCCATTACGCCGGGTGCGGTGCAGGACACATTGAGCGCTCCGCGGCGCATGCTATCCCCTGCCCCGGCCCAGGTCATGCAGCCGGTGCAACACCCCCCGTCGGAACACGATCCGCGCGGGCGGCGCTTCCGCGTCAATGCATTTGCGATGTCGGGCAATACGGTTTTCCGCGACCGTCTGCTCAAAACCCTGGTCGAGCGCTTCGTCGACCAGGAGCTGAATCTGCATGACCTGCAGCGCGCAGCCGATTCCATCACCGCCTTCTATCACGAGCGCGGCTATACGCTGGCACGCGCTTCCATTCCCGCCCAACGGGTCGAGCGCGGCGTGGTCACGATCCAGATTGTCGAGGGCAGCTTCGGACGGGTCGGCTTCAGCGGCAATACGCGCCACTCCAATGCCTTTCTCGCAGCCCGCACACGCAACTTCACCAGCGGCGACCTGGTGACAACCCAGCGGCTGGAAACGGATCTTCTGCTGCTCAACGACTTGCCTGGGATTTCCGCCAAATCGGTGCTTGCCCCCGGCAGCGAATTCGGCAGCACGGACGCCGATATCCGGATCGAAGAGAAGCTCGTCAACTTCAATCTGGGTCTGAACAATCACGGGCGCCAGGAAACCGGACGCAATCGCCTGGAGACCACGTTTGCATTGAACTCGCCTTTCGGCTGGGGCGACCAGCTCAGTGTGAGCGGCTCGACCACCGAGCATGAGCTCGTGCGCTACTGGAAAGTCGGCTATTCGCTGCCGCTCAACCCGATCGGCACCCGCCTGGCAATCGGCGCCTCCAAAGCCGCATTCGACGTCAGTGGTGCCATGGCCGTGCTTGGCATTCGCGGCGAGGTTGACAATGCAGAGCTCATCCTCACGCACCCGTTCATGCGCACGCGCGCGGAAACCCATGTGCTGAGTCTTTCCGTCAAGCGCACGCACCTGACCCAGAGCGCGCTCGGCCTCACAATGGCAGACGACCGCCTCACCGTCGCCAACGCCACGTGGCAGACCAGCGTGGTGCATCCGGACAGCGCGATCACCTTCGCCAGCCTCGGCCTGTCGACCAACTTCAGCGGCAGCAAGCCCGACTCCGTATTCGCGCGCTGGGAAGCCGACGTCAGCCACATCACGCCCTTCTATCAAAAATGGGATCTGTACCTGCGCGGCAATGCCGTCTACAACCGTGAGCGCTTGCCGGATACGGAAAAGTTTTCGGTGGGCGGGCCGACCAGTGTACGCGGCTATCGTCCATCGGAGCTGCGCGGCGACAGCGGCATGCTGGTTTCCGCCGAACTGCGCCATCCGTTTGCGATTGCCTCCGCGCTTGGCAGCATGCGCATTGCCGTCGACGCTGGCCAGGCGGTCTACAAAGCGCACGGCTACAAGGACAGTCAGGAAAAGATCAGCAGCATCGGCATCGGTGCGTCGCTGTTTCCGATGCGCGGATTCGTCGCGTCGGTCGATATTGCCAGGCCACTCGGCGGCCGAACCGCCAGTACTGAAAACAAGGACTATCGAATCTGGGTGAGTGCCAGTGCTTCCTTCTAATCGCTCCCTGCTGCTCGGATTGACACTGCTGACGCATGCGCCGGCATGGGCGCAATTGCCCAGCGGCGGCACCGTGGTCGGCGGCAGCGCCACCATCGGCACGCCCACCGGTACTGAACAGATCATCACGCAAACCAGCGGGCGCGCCATCATCGACTGGAACAGGTTCTCAATTGGCGCCGGTTACAACGTCAAGTTCCAACAGCCCGGCGCGTCATCCGTCGTGCTCAACCGCGTCACCGGCGGCGATCCCAGCACCATCCTCGGCGGACTGAGCGCCAATGGCCAGGTCTTCCTGGTCAACCAGGCCGGGATTTATTTCGGCGCTGGCGCGCGCGTGGACGTCGGCGGCCTGTTCGCCACCACGCTCGACATCCGCAACAGCGACTTCCTTGCCGGCCGCTATGTGTTCAACCGCGGCGCCGGAGACGCACGGCGTGAAGTCATCAACGAGGGCGTGCTGAAGGCGCGCGAAGGCGGCTACGTCGTGCTGGCCGGGGACTACGCGGCCAACCGAGGCGTGGTACAGGCGCGGCTCGGCACGGCTGCACTGGCCTCAGGCGACAGGATCACGCTCGACATCGCTGGCGACAGCCTGATCAATTTCACCATCGATGCGAAGACCGTGGCCGACCTGTCCGGCGTGGAAAACACCGGAGACCTGCTGGCCGATGGCGGTCGCGCCATCATGACGGCATCGGTCGCGCGCGAACTCGCTTCCGGCGCTGTCAACAACAGCGGACTTGTGCGTGCGCGGACGGTTGAAGAACACGAAGGCGCGATTGTCCTGTCGGCCGATGGCGGCAGCACGCACGTAACCGGACAGCTCGATGCAAGCGGCACCAAAAGTGGCGAGCGGGGCGGCAGCATCGCGGTGCTGGGAGAGCACGTGACGCTGACCGACCAGGCCAGCGCGGATGCGTCCGGCGCCGCGGGCGGTGGCCGCATCAACATCGGCGGCAACTTCCAGGGCGTCGGCCCGCTTCCGAATGCGAAGACGGCGTTCATCGGCAAGGACGTCAGCATCAAGGCCGACGCGCTCGAAAATGGCGATGGCG
>JAEZHR010000116.1 GCA_023416415.1 Pseudomonadota bacterium | reverse complement strand
AGTTCGACCATTGCACGATCAGGCCGCCGAGGATGGGCGCAAGCGCCGGCGCGATCGAGAAGATCATCGTCACCAGCGACAGCAGGCGCGCGGCTTCCGAGCCGTGATAGACGTCGCGCACGATGGCGCGCCCGATCACCACGCCGGCGCCCGCCGAAATGCCCTGCAGCACGCGGAAGGCCCACAGGTATTCGATGCTGTGGGCCGCCGCGCAGCCAAGGGAAGCCACCGCGAAGACCGCAAGCGAGCCGAGGATGATGTTGCGCCGGCCGAAGCTGTCGGACAGCGCACCGTGCCACAGGATCATCACGGCAAAGGACAGCATGTAGATCGACAGCGTCTGCTGCACCTCGATCGCGCTGGCGCCGATTGAATTCTGGATGTTGGGGAAGGCTGGCAGGTAGGCGTCGACCGAGAACGGGCCGAGCATGGCCAGCCCTGCGAGCATCAGGGCCAGCAGATTGGCGCCGGGAATCGGGATCGAAGTCTTGGATGCTTCAGGCGATGCTTGCATGCATATTCGGAGAAATGACCTGTGCCTCCGAAAACTTCGAAGGCGCCGGACGTCAGTTGCGCGTTTCCTGCAGACCGCCGCCGAGGGCGCGATACAGGTCCACCGCGTTTGTCAGGCGGGCCACCTGCGCCTGCACCAGGGACTGCTCGGCTGCAAACAGTTCACGCTGGGCGTCCAGCACTTCGAGTGAATTGGCCACGCCGGCCGAGAAACGCTGCTCGGCCAGCGTCAGGCGCGCGGCCTGCGCATCGAGCACTGCGCGCTGAGCCTCGACCTGTTCGGCCAATGTGCCGCGTGCAACCAGCGCATCCGCAACTTCCCGGAAAGCGACCTGGATCGAACGCTCGTATTCGGCCACGGCGGCATTTTTGCGCACCTGCGCCAGGTCAAGGTTGGCGCGCGTGCGGCCGGCGTCGAAGATCGGCAGCACCAGCTGCGGCACGAAGGACCAGGTGCCGGAACCGGATTCGAACAGGCCGGACAATTCGCCACTGGCCGTACCCACGCCCGCCGTCAGCGAGATGCGCGGGAAGAAGGCCGCGCGTGCCGCGCCGATGTTGGCATTGGCGGCCACGAGCTGCTGTTCCGCGGAACGGATGTCCGGACGGCGCACGAGAAGGTCGGACGGCAGGCCGGCAGGAATGTCGGTGTCGATGTCGATCTTCGCCAGCGGCTGCGCCTCCGGCATGTCGGTCAGCGGACGTCCGACCAAGAGCGTCAGCGCATTGATCGCCTGGTCACGCTGGCGCACCAGCGAAGCCACCGCAACCCGTGCGCTGTGGTACAGCGATTCGCTCTGGCGCAGATCAAGGGCAGAGGAAGCGCCCACTTCGAAGCGTTGCCGCGCAAACTCTAGCGCCTTCGCGCGCGATTCCAGCGTTTGCCGCGCCAGCGCCAGCTGTTCGGCAAAGCCGCGCTCGGCCAGATAGGCATTGGCGACCTGGCCGACCAGAGCGATGTGTGCGGCGCGCGTTCCCTCTTCGGTGGCCAGATACTGGGCCAGCGCCGCGTCGCTCAGATTGCGCACGCGTCCGAAGAAATCGAGCTCGAAAGCCGACAGCGACAGGCCGACCTGATAATTGCTGGACACCACGGCGCTGCCGCTGGGCGAGAGGCCCGACGGCGTACGCGTACGGGTACCGCTGGTGCCCACCCCGACATTGGGCAGGAGGTCAGCCGACTGGATGCGGTACAGCGCGCGCGCTTCCTCGATGCGCAAGGCGGCCAGGCGCAGATCGCGATTGTTTTCGAGCGCTGCCGCGATCAGGGCCTGCAAGCGGGCGTCGGGCAGAAACTCGCGCCAGCCGGCATCGTAGCTTCCCTGCTCGCTGCCACCACCCGGGAAGGTAGCGGCGACCGGCGCGGCCGGCGTTTCATACTTCGGCGCCAGTGAGCAGGCCGACAGCAGGGCCATGGCGATCAGCGCCGGTGCAAAGCGTGTCATGTTCAAACAGGTTCTCATGCGTTTCCCTCCCCGGACCCGGGCTTCACGTTCTCGACGGGAATGCGGCGCTGGCGCTCGCTGCCCTTGAAGATGCGCCGCACGAACACGAAGAACACCGGCACGAAAAACACTCCCAGCAAGGTGGCGGTGATCATCCCGCTCATGACGCCGGTACCGATGGCGCGCTGGCTGGCGGAACCGGCACCGGTGGCGATCACCAGCGGCACCACGCCGAGGATGAAGGCCAGCGAAGTCATGATGATCGGGCGGAAACGCAGCTTGGCCGCCTCGATCGTGGCCTCGAGCAAATTCTTGCCCTGGGCTTGCAGGTCCTTGGCGAACTCGACGATCAGGATGGCGTTCTTGGCCGACAGGCCGATGATGGTGATCAAACCGACCTTGAAGAACACGTCGTTCGGCAAGCCGCGCAGAGTCACACCGAGCACCGCGCCGAGCACGCCCAGCGGCACCACCAGCATCACCGAGAACGGAATCGAGGTGCTTTCATAGAGTGCGGCCAGCACCAGGAACACGGACAGCAGCGACAGCGCCATCAACAACGGCATCTGCGCGCTGGAAAGCTGTTCCTCGCGCGACTGCCCCGTCCACTCGAAGCCGAAGCCCGACGGCAACTGGCCGGCCAGCCTTTGCATCTCGGCCATGGCATCGCCGCTGCTGTAGCCGGGCGCAGCCTGGCCGGCGATCTTCATTGCCGGGTAGCCGTTGTACCGGGTCAGCTGCACCGGTCCCTGGATCCACTCCATCTTGGTGAAGGCCGACAGCGGCACCATGTTGCCGGACGCACTGCGCACGTACAGCTCCTGCAGATCCTGCGGCTGCAGGCGCTGCGCCGGGTCGGCCTGCAGGATCACGCGCTGCTGGCGTCCCTGACTGGGGAAGTCGTTCAGATAGGACGAGCCAAAGGCCGAGGACAGCGTGGCGTTGATGTCGGCGTAGCTCACGCCGAGGGCGCTCGCGCGGTCACGGTCAATGTCGAGTCGCAGTTGCGGCGTGTCTTCCAGCCCTTCCGGGCGCACCCCGGTCAGGATCTTGCTCTGCGCAGCCATGCCGAGCAACTGGTTGCGCGCGGCGAGCAGGGCTTCGTGTCCCTGGCCGCTGCGGTCCTGCAGTCGGAAGTTGAAACCGGTCGCCACGCCCAGTTCCGGAATGGCCGGCGGATTGAGCGTGTAGACGATGGCGTCGGGGATGGCCATCAGCGCGCCGAGCGCGCGTTGCGCGACGGCATCGGCCGATTCGTTCGGACCACGCTCGCTCCAGTCCTTCAGGGTAATGAAGGACAGACCGGCGTTCTGGCCGCTTCCGGAGAACGAAAAGCCCTGCACGGCGACGATGTTCTCCACTGCCGGTTGCTTCATGAAGTAGTTTTCAACCTGCTTGATTACCTCTTCGGTGCGATTTGCCGAGGCGCCCGGCGGAAGCTGGATGTTGGCCAGCAGGTAACCCTGGTCTTCGTTCGGCAGGAAGGCCACCGGCAGGCGGATGAACAGCCAGGCCACGGCGCCGATGATGACGAGGTAGACCACCATGAAACGCCCCACGCGGCCGAGCATGCGCCCGACGCTGCTCTGGTAGCCATTGGTCATGCGCGAAAAGCCGCGGTTGAACCAGCCGAAGAAGCCGCGCTTGTCGTCATGGTGACCGGCCTGCACCGGCTTCAGGATGGTCGCGCACAGGGCCGGCGTAAGCGACAGCGCCATCAGAGCCGAGAAGGCCATCGAAGCCACCATCGAGAGCGAGAACTGGCGATAGATCGCACCCACGGCACCACCGAAGAAGGCCATCGGCAGGAACACCACGGTCAGCACCAGCGTGATGCCGATGATGGCGCCGGTGATCTGATGCATCGCCTTGCGCGTGGCCTCACGCGGAGAGAGCCCTTCCTCGCTCATGATGCGCTCGACGTTTTCCACGACCACGATCGCGTCATCGACCAGGATGCCGATCGCCAGCACCATGCCGAACATGGTCAGCACATTGATCGAGAAGCCGAAGGCAAACATCGTGGCGAACGTGCCCATCAGTGCCACTGGCACGACGATGGTCGGGATCAGGGTGTAACGGATGTTCTGCAGGAACAGCAACATCACCAGGAACACCAGAATCACGGCCTCGATCAGGGTCTTGACCACTTCCTCGATCGAAATGCGCACGAACTTGGATGTGTCGTAGGGAACGATGTACTCGACCCCCTGCGGGAAGAAGGTTTGCAGCTCGTTCATCTTCGCGCGCACCGCATCTGCGGTGGCCAGCGCGTTGGCCGTCGGCGAGAGCTGCACGCCGATGGCGGCGGTCGGTTTGCCGTTGATGCGCGCCGACGTCGCATAGGTCTGGCCGCCGAGTTCCACGCGCGCGACATCGCGCAACCGCACCACCGAGCCGTCCGGGTTGGCGCGCAGGATGATGTTGCCGAACTCTTCAGGCGTGGTCAGCTGGCCGGTGACGACCACCGGCGCGGTAATTTGCAGATCGTTCGTGCTCGGCAACTCGCCGAGCGCGCCGGACGCCACCTGGGCATTCTGCGCACGCACGGCTGCGGCGACGTCGTTCACAGTGAGCCGGTAACCGACCAGACGCTTCGGATCGATCCAGATGCGCATGGCGCGCTCGGAGCCGAACAGCGTGGCATCGCCGACGCCGGGCACGCGCTTGATTTCGTTGAGCACATTGCGCGAGAGATAATCGCCCAGCGCGATCGGGTCCAGGTTGCCACTCTTGTCCGACAGCGAGATCACCATCAGGAAGTTGCTGCGCGACTTGGTGACCTGCACGCCCTGTTGCGCGACGGCCTGCGGCAGACGCGCCTCGACACGCTTCAGGCGGTTCTGCACTTCCACGGCAGCCAGATCGATGTTGGTGCCGGGTGCGAAGGTGGCGGTGATCTGTGCCTGGCCGTTGGCCTGGCTCTGCGATTCGATGTATTCCAGGCCTGGCGCACCGTTGATCTCCTGCTCGATCAGGCTGGTGATGCTCTCGTCAAGCGTCTTGGCGGTCGCACCGGGATAGGTGGCCGTGACCACGACGGACGGCGGCGCGACGGTCGGATACTGTGCGACCGGCAACCCCGTGATCGCCAGTCCGCCGGCAATCAGGATGAAGACCGCGATGACCCAGGCAAAGACCGGGCGGTCAATGAAGAATGTTCCCATGAATGTGGCCTCTTACTTTCCTTGCGCCGGGGCAGCGGGCGCGGTGGGCGCGCCACCGGCATTCGGCTGCTGTGCCTTCCACGGCATCGGCTGAACCGGCGCGCCCGGCGCCAGCTTCTGGAAGCCCTCGACCACGACGCGATCACCGGCCTTCAGGCCTTCACTGACGATCCAGTTGGTGCCGTAGGCTCGGTCGGCCTTGACCGGACGCGGCTCGACCTGGTTGTTCTGGTTGACGACATACACCATTGCGCCCTGCGCGCCGCGCTGCACGGCCTGCTGCGGCACCAGGATGGCGCTTTCGTTGACCGCCTGTTCGACGCGGGCGCGCACATACATGCCCGGCAACAGAAAGTGTTCCGGATTCGGCACCACGGCGCGCAGCGTGATCGCGCCCGAGCTTTCATCCACCGACAGATCGGAGAACAGCAATTTGCCGACCTGCGAATGCTCGCGCCCGTCCTGCGTGATGATGGTCACCTTGGCGCCATCCTTGCCGCTGGCCGCCAGTTGCCCGGATTGCATCGCACGGCGCAACTGCAGTGCCTCGGACGCTGGCTGAGTGATGTTGACGTAGACCGGATCGAGCTGCTGGATCACCGCCAGCGGCGTGGCTTCGCCCTGACCGACCAGCGCCCCCTCGGTCACCAGCGCGCGCCCGATGCGCCCGGAAATCGGCGCGGTCACGGTGGCATACCCGAGGTTCAGGCGCGCGGTGTCGAGTGCGGCCTTGGCTGCAGCGACGTCAGCCTGCGCCTGCAGCACTGCCGTTTCGGCATCGTCGTATTCCTGCTTGCTGATGGCGTTGCTCGCCACCAGCGGTTTGTAGCGCTCGGCCGTCTGGCGCGTGCGTGCCAAATTGGCTTCGGCCTTGGCCAGCGTTGCCTTGGCGCTGTTGACGCTGGCCTCGTACGGTGCCGGGTCGATCTGGTACAGCACTTCGCCGGCCTTGACCTCGCTGCCCTCCTTGAACACGCGCTTCTGCACGATGCCGGGCACGCGCGCCCGGACCTGAGCGGTGCGCGTGGCTTCGACACGGCCGGGCAGCTCATCGGTCACGCTCAGGCGTTCCGGCTCCACGGTAATCACCGGCACCGGCATGGCTTGCTGGCCGCCGGCTTGGGCATTGGCATTCTTTTCCCCGCAGCCCGCCAGCTGCAACGCGGCGGTCAATACGACGGTGGCGAGGGCAAAGCGGCGGATCGTTGGCATCGTTGTCATGGAAGCGTCTGGGAAAAGAGGTGCAGCTTGTGTGAGGTCAATGAAACGCGAATCGCTTGCATGCTTGCGGCATTGCAAGTCATTGAAAAGGTCATATCACCGATCGAAAGCGTGTATTCTACATACATCCGCGAATGTATGTATTCGCAGTTTCCAATGGGGGAATCAAGCAAGAATCATGGCACGAGCCACCAAGGAAGAGGCCCTCGCGACCCGACATCGCATACTCGATGCAGCCGAAGCCGTATTCGAGAAGCAAGGCGTATCCCGCACTTCACTGGCAGACATTGCCGAAGAAGCAAGGGTCACGCGCGGTGCCGTGTATTGGCATTTCAAGAACAAGGCCGACGTGTTCAATGCGATGTGCGAGCGCGTGCGCCTTCCCATGGAAGAGATGGCCGACATCGATGCGAGCATGGACCCCGGCGATCCGCTGGGCTCCATGCGAGCGGCCACCACCTTCGCCCTGCGCCAGACCACCGGCAATCCGCATTCGAAAGCCGTTTTCGGCATCTTGTTCAACAAGTGCGAATTCGTCGATCCGGAAGACCCGGTTTATGCACGCCAGCAGGAAGCGGTGCGCGCGGGCCGCAAGCGCCTCGAAATCCTGATCGCGCGCGCCGTGCGCGCCGGTCAGTTGCCTGACGATATTGACATTCCGCTCGCTGCCGGCGTCTATCAATCTTTCGTAACCGGTCTGATGAAGCAATGGCTGTTCGCGCCGGACAGCCTCGACCTGGAACCCGAGATCGAACGCGTGGTGGATGTGGGCATCGGCATGCTGCAACATGCGCCTGCGCTGCGCAGGCAATGAGCAGTCCTCATTCCGTGAGCGTGATGCCGATCCCCAGCACGGTTTGCGGGTGGTTGTAGTCGATCAGCGAATAACCGTATCCCGAAAACACCTGCACATAGCCCTTCAGGCGCCGGATCTTTTCCGACAGCGGGAAGGCCCAGCCGAGCTGCGCACCGCCACGCCCGGTGTTGAAGTTGTAGCGCCCCAGCAGCGACAGCTCGTGCCCGCCCCACCGATAAGTCGCCACCACATCGCCCTTGCCGAGATAGTCGGTGATGTCCGGATTGTCATCCTCGTCCGCATCCTCCTTGATGCGGATCCAGCGACGCACCAGCATGCTCAGATCGTCCCGCTCGAACCCCACCTGCCCGTACACCCGATTCCAGCTGCGCGACAGTGAGGCGCCCTGCCCATTCGATTCATGCACGAAGCCGAGGTTGATGAAGCGCATGTGTATTCCGAGCAACTGGAGATCGGTCGGAAACACCGCCATCACTTCCGGGCGGTAATCGGTGGCACGGAAGGGGCTGGACTGCCGGCTGTTGAAGGCCTGCCAGAAACTGCGCTGGGTGTAACCGAACCACAGGTCGGCCGGAAGATTGAGCGGATTGTCGGCAATCTTGAGCTTGAAACTGAGCTGGAACGCCAGTTCCGCCGGCGACAGCGAGCCTTCGTTTTGCACGATGGCGCGAAACGGCTGGAACGGCGTTTCGTTCGGCGACGAACTGTAGGCCGCCAGCAGGTAGGTCCGGTTGTGAGGACGCAGCCGGAATACACCGTGCGACCATTCCTGCCCCAGCTCCCACTGGTCCGCCAGGCGCGAATAGGCGCGTCCTTCCGGCGTGCCCTTGACTGTCGGCGTCACGAATTCCTCAAGCACGGACGGCGGACTGGCGGACAAATCCGGAGCGGAAACCGGCGGCGCGGCAGGCGTCTGCAAGGCGCGCTCCCGATCGCGCCTGACCAGTCCGTCATAACAGGCCAGCCGCTCGGCATCACTTGCAATGGCAGCGCATGCGGCGAGTTCGCCCGTTGCCGCAGCCGCATGGCCGATGCCGGCCAGAAGCAGAACGGAGGCGCAAGATGCGAGTCGAAAGCTGGCCATGACCTTGCATCGAGAATATTCGGAAACACTTGGTTCCTTGCTGCAGCTTGAGCCAGCTCGCTCCGGCTTCTCCGTGCGCCGGACACCCTTTGAATCCGGCAGGGATACAGGCCTGCGACGTTGCGCTCCCGCTTCCCGGCCGCGCAAATGCGATCCGCTTGTCGTGTGATACAACCGGGGGCACACGCTTGCATACTGAAACTGTTCTTTCTTCATTCGGCGAGCCAAAACAACAACCAGCCATCATGCTACCCGCACTCGCGCGAATGCGTATTCGATGAGAAACCCTTCCATGCCTCCCACCCGCACCGCTCTGCTTGCCGGCGCGACCGGCCTCGTCGGACGCGAACTTCTGCAAGGCCTGCTCGCCGACGAATCCGTCATCAAGGTACATACCCTGCACGCCCTGGGACGGCGTGTCCCCGCAATGCAGCACCCGAAGCTGGTGGCCCATGTGGTGAACTTTGCCGCATTGCCCGCATTGCCGCCGCTGACGGAGGCCTATCTCGCCCTCGGCACGACGATCAAGGCGGCCGGCAGCCAGGCCGCATTTCGTGCCGTCGACTTCGACGCCAGCTTCGCCATTGCCCAGGCCGCGCTTGCAGCCGGCGCAACGCGCATCGGCGTGGTCAGCGCAATGGGTGCCGATGCCAGCTCGCGCATCTTCTACAACCGGGTAAAAGGTGAACTGGAGAACGCCCTGTCCGTGCTGCCGCTGGAGGCTCTCGTCATTGCCCGCCCTTCGCTGTTGCTCGGCGACCGCGCAGCGCTCGGTCAGCCGCCCCGAGCCGGGGAGCGCTTCGCCATGCATGCGGGCGCCCTTCTCGGCGCCATCATGCCGCACAACTACCGGCCGATCGCGGCGGCCGCTGTCGCGCACGCACTGCTCACGCGCGTGCCCAGGGCACACGGGCGGGAGATTCTGCTGTCCGGGTCCATGCAGGCCTAGGACGGCGAACCTGCGCCGGCATCAGTGCTGTATTGAAACCGAACGCCAAATCAGCGCAGAAATCATCGCAAAATCGGCTTCACCGCCAGCAGCACCAGCGCGAGCAGCACCGCTGCCGGCCCAAGCCAGGCAAGCGGCTGCTCCATCGTCGCCAGCGTCACACTGTTGAACAGCAGCCATAGCGCCGGCAGCGGCAGCAGCCACCAGGGTGTGGCGCGCGCGGCCAGCAGCAAACCGAGCGTTGCCAATGCAGTCGGGTCGGGAGCCAGCGCGAACAGCTCTGCCTGTGCCCAAGGCCGGCCGAGCAGCGGTGCAAGCAGCGGCCAGAACACAAGGGCAAGCATGGCCAGCGCGAGTCCGCCCCAGGCGGATGGCGAACGCGCCAGCGGAATGCGCGCCCGCAGTGCCCCCTGCCAGAGCAGCAGCATGCCTTGCAGGGCGAACAGCAGCGCGATCCAGTTGCCTGCCAGATGGATCGCGGCGAAGCGCGCGTGGAAGTAGGTCCAGGCCACGATCAGCCATGCGGCTCCCGCCAGCATCCAGGCAAGCCGTGCGGCCCGCGCCGTCGCCCGCACCATCAGCGCCAGCACGACGAATCCCGCCACAAGGGCAGCAACCGTCGCCGGCCACCATGCACTGTTCTGCGCCTTGAACAGGCGCAGATACACCTGCGGGGAAAACATCAGAAAGTCCGACAGGCGATAACTCCACCATTCGGACATCAGATCGCCTCCACCGCAGCGATCATCCGGCGGCGCATGGCGGCGTCGGGTTGCCGGCCGAAGGCAGCGCCGCAGTTTTCGATCACATGCTCGACCTGGCTCGTGGCGGGAATCGCACAGGTGACGGCAGGATGCGAGACGATGAACTTGAGCAGGAATTGCGCCCAGTTTGCGCAGTCGATTTCCTGCGCAAACGCAGGCAGCGGCCGGCGTTCGACTGCGCGGATCAGCGCCTTCTGCCGAAACGGCCGGTTGACCAGCACGGCGATGCCGCGTTCGGCGGCCAGCGGCAGAATGCGCTGCTCGACTTCACGGTCGAGCACGTTGTAGGTGACCTGGATGAAATCGAGCGGATAGTTGCGCATGACGCGCTCGAACTCGGCGTGACGCCGGCCTTCGGACGTGGTGATGCCGACGTAGCGCAAGCTGCCGGCCTCCTTCATCGCGAACAGCGTTTTCAGATGATTCTGCCAATCCAGCAGGTTGTGCACCTGCAGCAGGTCGAAACGCGGCACGCCCCAATGCGCGCGCGACGCTTCGATCTGTCCGGGACCATCGGAAGAAGTCCAGACCTTGTCGGCCGAGAACACCTGCGGGCGGCCGAGTTTCGTCAAGGCGTGCCCGACGACTTCCTGCGCCGAGCCATACATCGGCGAGGAATCGATGACCCGCCCGCCATGGTCCAGGAAGGCGCGCACGACCTCGGTCGAGGATGCGCGCAGGGCTGCGTCGCGCCCGACGTTGAAGGTAATCCAGGTGCCCAGACCGATGACCGGGATCGTTGCACCGCTCGAAGGGATCGTCCTGGCAAGGGCCTGCCGTTGCAGGGCCCGGGCAGGCACCAGCATGCTTGCGGCGGACGCGGCGAGTGCGGCTTGCAGGAAGCGGCGACGGTCGGTACGCATCGGGTTCTCCCGCGCGCTGCTTTGCTTTACGCACCCATCGGACCGCTGGCGTCGACTTGCGGCACGATCCTGGGCGCATGCGAAACCTCGACGATCCGAAATGGCGGCAAGTCCGGCCAGGTGCGCGCCAGCAGCGGCTTGGCGACGTTGTAGACCGGAATATTATTCACGGTTTTTCCTTCCGGCGTACCGCGGTGTGCATGACCGTGCACGACGAAGTCGACCGGATAGTGCAGCAGCGGGTCTTCCAGCCGGCTGGTGCCGAGGAAGGCAAAAATCTCGCGCGGCTCGCCCACCACCGTGGCCTCGATCGGCGAGTAATGCATGATTGCAATGCGATGCTCGGTGCGCAGCTTGGCAAGCGCCGTCTCCAGTTTCAGCGCCTCCTGCACCGCTTCGTTGACGAACTGCTTGATGACGGTCTCGCCCCAGGGACCGAGTGCGCCGCGGTTGTATCCGCCGGCAAAGCCCTTGACCCCGGCAATGCCGATGCCGTGAATTTCAACGGCATCGCCATCGAGCACGCGCACGCCGGCGTC